>DXZE01000020.1 GCA_019415435.1 Erysipelotrichaceae bacterium | reverse complement strand
CTGACTTAATTGCCTCAGCTAATGATATGGCTGATTATCTGATGGATTTGTTTAACAACGAACCTGATCTTGTCAAAATATTAAAGAAAGACTTTGTATGGCCTATCTCGGAAGTAGATTTCATTACTTCTGATAATCCGACTATGAAAGCAATCAGAGAAAAGATCATATCGTTCTCTAAAAAAACAGGGATCAGCGAGCACCAGATTCTGATACGTCTCTATTCCCTGTTATCGATGATATGTTCAGTTTCCTATTCAGCAATCATTGATCACTTCCCTGGAAACCTGGACAGTATGCGCTCAGAGATCCATGCGATGATCAGCGGCGCTTTTGGTCAGACTGCATAGAGGATTCATAAGAATCCTTTTTTAATTCTTTAATCCATTCAGAAGATTCCTGTAGAAAGCTACACTTCCAGAAGATGATATCTGCATACAATCATAAGAAGGCATAAAGTACATTGTCTTAAAGTGATATATGGAATCATCCTTTAACATGGATAGAACAGGTATCACTGCCTGTATCTCAAAAGATTGTTTGACAGCCTGTTTGAGATACAGGTATTCCCTGTCATCTGCAGGTACAGGACTATCAGCTTCATGGATCTTTAAGATATTCATTTCTATGTCAGAATCTTTTGCATACTTCTCTAATACTGCATCTGCCTGATGCAGTATTTCTGTATTATCTGCGTAGACATACAGAGTTGTATCATCTTTTTCCAGGACAGGATAAAACCAGCTTTCTGTAGATGGATACAGACGCATGATATCCTGCATTGCCTTATTGCCATAAAATTTCTTTAACTTTAGTTCCAGATGAATTAGAGAAGGAAGATTATCATAGATTGCCTGTACTCCCATTTCTGCCGATGTATTCCAGCAGGGTTTAAATAAAGCAGATTGTAAAGAAGCCATCCAGTCGTATTCTTCATTATCTCCTGTGATCTGATACTTGCAATATGCCCTTGTGCCAAGGCCGATACATGCTTCATAGCCACCCATACCAGGCATATTGATAAAGCCTTCACCACAGGCGAGCATTGCATCTATCTGGATATTATTCGTTTCAAAGGATTCATATACTTCTGTTTCACTTAAATCTTCTTCATCCGATAAAGGAATCATAATCCAGAAATCCGCATCCGGGATTTCATCTGCTTCACTGATCTGTTCCACTGCTTCAAACAGGCTTTCTGCGGATGCTCTGTCTGTTAAGGAGAATAAAAGATCATGTTTTGACTTACTTAATCCCTTCCAATGCATTAATAAAGTGTGATCCAGCTGAATCCTTTCTAACATCAAAGGTAATTGCGGCCATCGTAACTCTGCTTCATTCAGATATCTTTCAGTTTTCCAGCTGTAATTTTCCCCTGCTTCTTTCTTTGCATGTTTATAGGAAGGAATAGATATATCGGTTATGACTTCAGGTTCTTTCTTTTCAGATGGATGCCAGAGAAACAGAAATAAGGCAAATGAGAAAATAACCAATACGATAATCAGGAGAATCCATGCAATTGTTGTAATCATGCGTATTCTCCTTTCATCCATACAGAATCCCTGTCATTCAGAAAAGCAGGCTGTTCAATCGTTAAGTGAGTATTTTTTCTTTTGCAGAAAGATAAAAGAATGGTCTTTGCCTGTTTGTTCTTTGAGGCATAGGCAATCCGGATTCTTTCAGGATATAAGTGATTTAAAGATGCTGTCTGTAATACCATATTCAGACAATCAGGACGATATACAAGATAAAAATACCCATTATCTTTTAATAACTGGTTAACATGAAAGAATAAATCATTTAAAGGAAGAAAGTCTGTATGCCTTGCGGCACGCAGGTACATATTCGGATTCTTTAAATGATCTGCTTTTGTATCAAAGTAAGGTGGATTACAGACAATAACATCAAAAGGATCATGTGAGAATTTCTGTAAAGGTACAGCATATAATTCTGCATTCAGATGATTCAATGCAAGATTCTTCTCAGCTAATTCTATGACATCTTCAAATAAGTCAATGCCGCATAAGGAAGAAGCACCATAGGAAGCGGCATATAGTAACAATGCCCCGTTATTTGTGCCGATATCTAATACACTGTCACGCTTATGAACATGCATAAAAGATCCCAGCAATTCGGTATCACTGTTGAAATGAAACATATGTTCACCCTGCATGAGTGTATAAGATGTACCATACAGATAATCAGGCTTCATGTGTCTCCCTCAATTCAAACCAGAAAGTAGAACCCTCTCCTACCTTTGTCTCTACGCCGCACTTTCCCTGATGCGCGTCCGCAATTGCCTTAACTATTGCCAGTCCTAATCCGGTAGAGTGCATATCCCTTCTAAAAGTGCGGGATGATTTCTGATAACGATCCCAGATATAAGGAAGCTCGGAATCAGGGATTCCTTCTCCTTCATCCTGTACTTCTAATCTTACTGTTTCTTCATCTTTCATCATATAGGCACGAATCGTAACAGTATGTCCCTTTGGAGAATGCTTGATCGCATTAGAAAGATAGTTGGCTATTACCTGTCCTATTTTAATAGGATCAGCATAGATCGTTAAAGTATCCGGTGTATCAATTACCAGCTTTAAGTCTGACTTTTCTATTAAAGGCATATCCATCTCAGCAATCTCATAAATCTTTTCAACAAGATCCATATTTTCTTTCTGAGCGGCAAAGTTGCCTGACTGCATCGCAGATAGTTCTGACATATCATTAATCAGGTTACTCATATATTCAGTTTCATGAATAATGACATTCAGATGCTTTTCTCTTTTCTCTTTATTATCTCCAGAGATATCACGGATCATTTCTGCATAAGCACGTATGTCAGTTAAAGGTGTACGGATATCATGAGATACATTGGCAATCAGATCTCTTCTTAATTCATCTATCTTGCCTAATTTCTGATCTGCTTTATTCAATGTATCCGCAAGTTCCTTTGTCTCGGTAAAAGAACCGCCGTCAAAAGAAGCACTGTAATCCGCATGGGCTAATTTATTGGCTTCTTTCTTCATTTTGACAATAGGATCTGTAATCTGTCTGGATATATAGAAAGCAACTAAAGATGCTAATGCAATCGCAAGGATCGTATACCAGAAATACTGACGGATGAAGAAAGAGACGACTGAGTCAACTGGTTCTAATGGAGAATTGACAAAGATATAATAATCCGCAAGATTGGCATGGACTTCTTTACCATAAATGATCATTTCCTGATTCGTTAAACTATTAACCATGTTAACAGAGTAGGTTCCTTTATTATCAGTAAGAACCCTGATCATGTTTTCAGGTGTACCCAGTTTCTTATCCTGGGCAAATGATTCCGTATGAAAAATACAGCCTGATCCCAGACTATCTTCTTCATATACACTTCTGCCTTCTTTGTTATAGATAATCAGGCATACATCATTTTCGGTTGCTTCACGCATTGCCCTGGTTGTACCGGATACACTGCCATCATCGACAACATCACGAATGACATTATCCGCTACGGTACTGACCGCATTGATCTTGGCATTGCGGTAATACGGACTGATTAAGCCTACCTGCAGAATGCCGATGAATACGGTAATGCCAATCGCAAGTAACAGGAATACAAGCCAGAAGCGGAAGCGGATGCCATGCGTATCAAGCTTCAAATTTATATCCCATTCCTCTCACGGTAACGATATGATCACGATACTTGCCAAGACTATGTCTCAACATCTTGATATGTGTGTCAACTGTCCGGTCATCGCCAAAGTAATCATAGTTCCATACTTTTTCTAACAGTTTCTGTCTGCTTAAGGCTACATTCTGATGCTGGGCAAGATAGATCAACAGATCTATTTCCTTAGGGGTGAGATTTGCTCTTTCACCATCTACGGTTACGGTTCTGCCCGGTACATCTATTTCAAGACCACCGTATTTGAGAATCTTGATTTCATGGTGGTTTCCTCTTTCAAGTATTACCTTGATTCTGGCCATGAGTTCCTTTGGCGAGAATGGTTTGATGACATAGTCATCAACACCGATTTCAAAACCAAACAGCTTGTCATATTCCTCGGTTCTTGCACTGAGCATAATGACCGGTACATCATCGATCTTCTTGATTTCCTTACATGCACTGAAACCATCCAGCTTAGGCATCATGACATCTAATACAATACAGTCATAATGATTGTTTTTGACTTTATCTATCGCTTCCATACCATCAGAAGCTTCATCTGTTTCATAACCAGAGAGCTCGCAATATTCCCTGACAACTTCTCTGATATTTTCTTCATCATCTACGATTAATATTTTTGCCATATGTTTATCTCTTTTTAATGAATTCTATCTGATTGACGATACAGGATGCATCCTCAGTCATTTTACCATGAAAACGTATATACGTTCCTTTCACAAGTGATGGTCCGTATTTTGTATATTGTGATGGCATAATCAGTAAATCCATGGATGCTGTTTCATCCACACATTTTACAAATGCCATCATCTGACCTCTTTTAGTTCTGTGCTGACGAACGCTTCTGATTAAGGCAAAACCAGATACCTGTCCCTGCATTGTTAACAATGCCGCAAGACCCGGATCATGGATACCTGCCTTCTTACGTAAAGAAGTAATTGGAGAAGGTCCCAGGTTAAAGCCTAAGGCATTTCTTTCATTTTCCATGCAGTCATCCGGATCATCTTTCAAACGCATCATATTTGGTTTATTGATTAAGCCAAGATCCAGGGTAATCTGATTATCATCATGGATCTGGACAAGTTCACTATAGCGCAAAGCATCATCCAGTGCATACTTTAATGTTCTTCTGGATTCATGAAAACAATCAAGTCCTCCACCATCAATGATGGTTTCTATCTGTGCTCTTGTGACCTGATGGAGTAGTACTCTGGCGGTAAAGTCAAAGAAGTCCTGATATCTGCCTCTTTTCATTCTTTCTTCAATGATTGCATCAGATATATGTCTGCCTATACCTTTCAATACAGCAAGTGGCAGTCTGATGCCATGATGATCGGATGCATAGCTCTTTTCACTTTCATTGACATCCGGATAAAGAACAGAAATACCTCTGCGTCTGCATTCATCAATATATTGGGATGTCTTGTTTTCATCGCCAATCACAGAATCTAAAAGTGAAGGATAGAAATAGAGTGGATACACAACTTTCAGATAAGCCATCTGATAGGAAATCATAGAATAAGCCACTGCATGAGACTTATTGAAACCATATCCGGCAAATTTGGATATCTGATCAAATAATGTTCCAGCTTCGGCTTCACTGTAACCATTCTTGAAAGCACCTTTAAAGAAGTCTCCTCTTAAAGCCTGTAACTGATCCATCTTTTTCTTGGACATTGCTTTACGTAAGATATCTGCTTTACCTAAGGAGAATCCGGCAGCCTTTTCTGCGACAAGCATAGCCTGTTCCTGATAGACCATAATGCCATAGGTTTCTTTGAGTATTGGCTCCAGTTCCTTGCGCATGTAGTGTATCTTTTCAGGATGTTTCCGGTTTTCAAGATAAGCATGAATAGAATCAATGCTGGCAGGTCTGTATAAGGCAATTACCGCTGCCAGATCTTCAAAACGCTTAGGCTGAATACGCCTTAATACCTTCTTCATCCCTTCACTTTCAAACTGGAAGATTCCGGTTGTATCCGCACTGGAAAACAACTGATAGACAGCTGGTGTATCCAAAGGAATATTCATGATATGAAAGGATGGTTCTTTCTGATGTATCTTCTGCACAATTTCATCAATGATGGTTAAGTTGCGAAGACCTAAAAAGTCCATCTTGATTAATCCTCTTTCTTCAAGATACCCTGCTTCATATTGGGAGGTTAACATCCCCTCTCCCATTCTTACAGTTGGAATCACATCATGGAGAGGAAGCTTTGACATGACAATACCAGCCGCATGAATGCTGGCATGTCTTGGTAATCCTTCCAATGGTAAAGCTGTCTTATATAACTTCTGTAAGGCAGGTGTTGCATTTAATACCTGACGCATACGGCTTGATTCTTTGTATGCTTTGGATAATGTCATACCAGGAGGAGAAGAAGGAATGCAGCGTAACAGTGTTTCGACATCTCTTTGTGATACATTCATGACTTTGCCAACATCATGAATCACCTGACGGCATCCTAATGTACCAAAGGTAATGATATTGGAAATATGATCTTTTCCATAAGTTTCATAGACGTACTGAATCACATCATCACGATGGTTATCCGGTATATCTGTATCAATATCCGGCATGGATACTCTTTCCGGATTCAGGAAACGTTCAAAAAGCAGATTGTATTTGATCGGATCCACCATGGTAATGCCTAAACAGTATGCGGTAAGGCTGCCGGCCGCACTGCCTCTGCCTGGGCCTACATAGATACCATGTTTTCTTGCATAAAGGATAAAGTCATAGACAATCAGGAAATAGTCTTCAAAGTGCATTTTAATGATGACAGATAATTCATAGTTTAATCTGTTTTCATATCGGATATCTTTCTTGCCATGAAGACGTTTATTTAAACCATAAAAACATAGCTGTCTTAAAAATACATCCGAAGGAATATTATCTTTCTGATGATAATTTGGTAAGGAAGTCTTTGGTAAGTTAAAATCAACCCTGCACATTCTGGCAATTTCATCGGTACGCTGTAAATCGTCTGCATCATACAGTTGTGCCATTTCTTCTTTCGTTAAGAAATATCTTCCGGATACCTTTGTTAAAGAAGCATCATTGATATTTCTATTCTCTCTAATGCCATTGAGAATCCTGTATGACTCTGCATCTTCTGCGTGTAAATAGTAGATCTTATTTAAGGCACATGTATGAATGTGCATGTTATAGCAGAGTCTTTTTAAGGAAGTATTGCGCATCTTCCATAAGGATGTTTCCTGATAGGATAAGGCAACATCAAAGTCACCTAATTCCTGTTTCATGATGGTAAGCTTTTCTCTTACCGCATCCATATCGTCATTGACAAGTTCACTGTCAAACCAGCCGCCTTCTCCATATACAATGAGAAAACAATGCTGTAACATACGCTTTAACATTCTCTCATCAATTGCTTCATGATCATCCCCCAGCCAGGAAGATAAAAGCATCAGATCATGATAGCCCTGATTATCCTGGGCTAATAAAAGAAATGGTACTTTACGGTCATGATAAAAGCAGTCTGTTTCAAGACCAATAATCCCATGCATGCCTTCTTTCTTACAGGCATCAATAAATGCGGCAGCTCCATACATCGTATTGTGATCTGTAAGAGCTACCGATGTATAGCCGTCTTTCTTAGCTTTCTGGACAAGCTGCGGTATACGGATTGTACTTTGTAACAGCGTATAGCTGCTGCGGACAAATAAATGTACAGACATATGTAAATTATAGTACAACTTTCAATCATCTGCTGAGAACAGAGAGTCAATCCGGTTCTTGTCAAAGACATTGTTGTACTGCAGCATCTTGTATTCATTGATCTTTTCATCATCGATATCCTGAATAGACGCATAGTATTTACCATTTTTATCTAAACATCCATTCAAGGTAATAACGGGATACTTGTCTTTCAATTCCCATAAGAACTGCTGGTATGGGGTTAATTCCATATTTGCCGCATGCATTACTAAGGCACTCATATAGTTGGCACTAAGATTACCAACATTCTCATCCGGAATATCATAGTTAGCCCATATGGCAAATGGGGTCACATATTCTTTCAGATTCTCTTTGCCATTACCGGCATTCGGGAAGAAGAGATTATCCGCATCTGCGCCAATGGCAGGCTGATGGTCCCCATACATGATGATCATGACTGGTTCATCAGACTTGGAATAATATTCTATTAAATCCTGAAAGGCATGATCCGATATCTGTATTAAGGATAAATAATTTTCAGCCAAATCATAATCACCACTACCATATTTGGAAAGATCAAAGGTCTTCTTTAAGTCATCACTGTCATCATAACCACCATGGTTCTGATAGGTGACATTAAAGAGAAACTGTTTCTGATCTTCATGTTCATTGATGACTTCTTCCAATTTCTGATAATCTGCTTCATCACCAGGGAAACCATGAATCGTTTGTAAGCCATCAAATGTTTCCGCAAAAACAGTTTGATCAAACTGCAGTCGTTCATAGGCTGTTTTCCTGTTCCAGTTGGAAGCTTTTCCTAAATGCATACCGGTAGTTAAATACCCTTCTTCATTCATGACTGATACAAGTGAAGGTACATCACGATTCATATACATGCTGTAAGGATAGACACCACTGGCAAATAAAGCTGTTGTATTACCAGTTAGGGTCTCATACTCTGTATTGCATGTACCTCCCCCTCTTACCGATACATAGAGATTTCCTCTGATTGTATTATCCAAAGATAAGAAGTAATCCATGGCTCCATCCGCATAGTCGGTTCCACCAATATCGAGATCCGAGAATGATTCATTCATAATCATGATGATATGGGTTGGTACAGTCCCTTCTCTTGCATCTTTTTCAGCATCTTTTTTCATATCTTTTTCAATAGATAAAAGCGTTTCTTCAGAATATCCGGATGGCTTATGGGGCTGTTCTCTTAAATACTGCAGAGTTAAGCCGGTAAAGGTTAGAGCAGTCCCTTCATTCTGGAATGTAGAAAGTAATTCCACATCAAAGATGAAGTACTGTCCTACTGAACAGAAGAAGATAGCTAAAACAATGACAATGATGCCATATATCCTCAAGTATAGTTTCTGCTTTACAAGATCTCTCTTTACAAAATGCATGACGATGCCAAAAAAGATACACATGCACAAAGAAAAGATCATGATGGCATTCAATTTCAGATCGTAGCTTCCTGCGACATCCATGGCTGTTGCGATTGCGCTGAAATCCCATGGAGCTATTGGCCGGTTGCGGTATGACACAACATACGTAGAAATAATGGCATAGACAATGCATATGACATTACAGAGATCAAAGCCAAAGGCATGTCTTCTGCATAACCGCCATATAAGTTTATTAAGAATGATAAGAATACCTGCATTTAACAGCCTGAACCATGGGGCTGTATAGAAATAGTTTCCCAGAATACATTCGGATAAGAAGAATATCCAGCATGGTCCTCCCAGTAACATTGCCTCATCATCTGGTATTCTTTCCATTACAGAACTATGCCTGTCAATCCATACAACAAAGCCATAGATCACTGCACATGCGGATATATACAACAGGATAATTGAAACGTATGGCACATACCTGTTTTCCTTAAAACGGATATAGCCATTTGGTTCTTCTAAATCTATATTTATATGATTTCCTTTAACAGATATGTCCAGATTCTGAATCGTATCAGCCTGATCTTTAATATTGAACGCATTATATTCCTTCAGTACAAATGGTCCCAACATGACCTGTATTTTTTTAATATCCAGAGAGTCTATTTTCTCATCCTTAAATTCCAGCTGATTTGTGACAAGAGGTATTTCATAGAACGATACACTATGCATTTGTTTTGTTAAAAAAGCCCATGTCTTATGTCCTGTATAGTTATAGGTATAAAACAGTTCTTCCCCATGATCGGTATTGTAATTACCAGAGACTACTGTTCCTTCAGCCGGTTCATTCAATACGACCCGCATGGATAAAGATGGGGTCCAGAATATGAGTAACAGACCGCTCAGAAGAATAAACCAGGTAAGTATATGAATCGTAAATAAACGTTTTATGTTTCTCATGGTAAATATACTACCACTTCAGAAAGATGAATTCAGACTACTTTCTTTCTGATATGGCATATAATAAATACAAGGCAGGTTTATGTATATGAAAATTGCTTATGTTACAGACAGTGGTACCGGAAAGTCTATTGCCCAGCTTGCGGAAGAAGGCATTATCAGTGTGCCGCTTCAGATCAGTGATGAATCTACTACCTATCAGGATATGGAAACATTATCCAAGAATGATTTAATAAAGCTTCTGGAAGAAGGACATACATTTAAAACTTCACAACCTTCTCCCGGTTTAATTGAAGAATGCTTTTCTTCTTTAAAAGAACAGGGTACAGATTTAATCGTAGCCGTACCGATATGCAATGGCTTATCTGGAACAGCATCCACAATGAATGCGATTGCGGATAGTCTGGATATGAAGATTATCTGTGTAGATACGTATGTTACTGCAGTTGTACAGGAATATATATTAAAGAGGATCATGGACTGCATGAACAGCGGTATAAGCGATATTGATACGCTTTTGTTAGTAGATAAGATTATCAATACAACCAATACTCTTGTTATTCCACAGACTCTGGATCAACTGATTCGTGGCGGCCGATTAACACCAATGGCCGCAAAACTTGGAAGATTATTAAGAATTGCGCCTATATTACAGATCAACAAATCTACTTCTGGCCGTATTGATACACTGGATAAAGTACGTACATTCCGTAAAGCTCTTGAAAAAGCAATGGATGAGATGGAAAAAGATGGTGTCAATGACGGTCATGATGACTGGCATGTATATATAGCCCATGTGGACAATATTACAGATGCGGAAAGTCTGTATCACCGCATACAGGCAAGGTTTCCGAAGGCTCATATTGAGATTATTCAGCTATGCAGTCCGGTTGCCTGCCATACAGGACTTGGCTCTATCTGCCTGCAATGGTTCCGGGCTTTATAAATCTATATTGATCTTCACATTCGACAGCGCTGTTTTATGGTAAAATAACAGCGCTGTTATAGCATTTGAATCGGGGTGTCAGATGGGAATAAAAGACCTGAGAAAAAAGAAAAAGATACCTGATGAACAGGTACCTCTGAATACAGAACAAAAAGAAGAATTAAAAAAGAAGAAAATATTAAAAAGCAGACATCGGAAACGGGTATGGACAGTCGTATTTATGATTATCATTATCTGTTACCTGATTACCGGTATATTTGCAGTCCACTTCATACAGGATAAGACAGAGAATATGCCGGAGTTGAATATCAGTGATCTGCTGAGTGAGGAATCCAGTAAGATCTACGATGCCAATGATAATCTGATTACCGAAATTGGTACGTATTATCGTGATAACATCACGTATGATCAATGTCCGGAATCATTAATTGATGCCTTCCTTTCCATTGAAGATTCACGTTTCTTTGAACATAACGGATTCGATATACCGCGTTTTACTTCTTCTGCCATTCATACATTGACAAGTGAAGATGTACAGGGTGGTTCGACCTTCACCATGCAGTTAATCAAGAACTCCTACTTCTCGATTGATGCTGGTGATAACTCGGTTGAAAGAAGTGCAACGATAGAATATAAGGTACAGCAGATTCTGTTATCAATACAGTTAGAGACAAAGCTTTCCAAGAAACAGATCTTTGAACTGTATATGAATAAGCTGAATTTCGGTGACCGTATCAGAGGTGTACAGAAAGCAGCACGCTATTACTTCAATAAGAATGCAGATGAGATGAACTTGTCTGAGTCTGCATTACTTGCAGGTATCATCAACCTTCCTAACCGCTATAATCCATATCATTATCTGGATTATGCGACAAAAAGACGCAATGAAGTACTGGACATGATGCGCCAGCATGGATACATCAATGACAAGGAATGGAAACTTGCCAGGAGTATCAGGGTTGAAGATCAGTTAATCGGTACCCAGAATCTGAATGTAGAGAATTCCAAGTATATTCAGTATGTCGATGTCGTTATTGATGAAGCACAGGCATTAACAGGACGTGATCCGGTTATCTATGGTATGGATATTCATACAGCCTTACAGCCGAATGTCCAGGATGCCATCGAGAATATTGAAAATGGCAATGCCGGTATTCCGTTTACGGATGATCTGATGCAGACAGCTATTGTTTCAATGAATAACCAGAATGGTGAGATTGTCGGTGTTGGCGGCGGTCGTAATTATGAAGGCGGCGCAAGACTTCTGAACCGTGCTACTTCCCAATACAAGCAGCCTGGTTCTTCTGTAAAGCCGGTATTAAGCTATGCCTTGGCATATGAATACCTTGGCTATACATTGGATGAAGTATTAACTGATAAACCTATCACCTTCCCTGGTGAGTCAAGAGTATTGGTTAATGCAGGTGATGATGGATATGCAGGTGAAGTTTCAATCAAGGATGCATTATCCAAGTCATTGAATATTCCTGCAATTCTTACCCTTGAAAGAGTTACCGCAAAGATTGGTGCAGATGCCGTTGTCGATTATCTGCATTCCATCGGTTTTGATAAAGCATCAAAAGATAATTATCACTTGTCTTATGCGATTGGTGGTAATGCCTTTGAAACAACTGTCAAAGAGATGGCTGGTGCCCATGCGATGTTACTGAACCTTGGCGTATACAATGAACCGCATACCATTCGTAAGATAGAAACAACCGATGGTCAGGTATATTATCCTGATAATCAGAATATCAGAATACTGAACGGCGGCAGTGCATGGTGTGTAGACCAGTTAATGTATAACAACGTATTAACCGGCAGTCAGTTCCATAACTACATGGATATATTAAACAGAAGTTATCCTGTTTATGCAAAAACCGGCACTTCTGACTGGGGTACAGATGGATTACAGTATGGTATTCCTAGAGCAGCCATGAAGGATAAATGGATGGTAGCTTCTACTTCCAATTACACCAATGCCGTATGGGTTGGTTATGATAAAGCTGTCGCTGGTGCAAATACTTATTTCTCTACATGGAAAGCATGGCGTAATATTCCTGGACGTATACAGGTTGCCCTGCTAGACGCAGAAGAGACTCTGAATGGTAATCTGGATGGTGTACAAAGACCAGATGATGCCGTGGATATTACTTATGTCAAAGGTACTTATCCGCATGTTGCGGATGGTGGTGAAATGATTACTTCTACTGCTTCACAGGCAGGTATTGAACGTAATCCTACTGTTCCTTCTACAAACTATACAAATGGATCTCTGGAATGGGATCTGCAGGCTTCTGTAGCTGCTGGTGTGCTGTATGTTGACTGGCATATACAGCAGGGATGCACAGGTGACTTCTCCCTGCATGATGCCTATAACAACCAGTATGCAGGTGGTGCATGTTTAGCAAATACAACCTGGCTGAATGGTGCTAATCAGAAGTATTATGCTAGTGTCTATGAAGATGGCAATCTGATTGCGAACATCAGAGACAGTGATGGTCTCTATGGAGGCTACCCTGCTGATCTCAGTGATGCTGCAGACCATGATATACAGGTATGCGGATACTATACAGGTACGCATGGTACATCGAATCAACAGTGTGTTTCTGCCAAAGTATCCAAAGGTGATCCAAAAGAGGATTGAAGCTTAACCCGGGTAAATCCCGGGTTTTCTTTATGTTTTGATAAATAAAAAAAGAGATTCCATCAGGAATCTCATGTAGTGACGAGTACGGGATTCGGACCCGTGGAATGCTGCCTTGAGAGGGCAGTGTGTTAAGCCGCTTCACCAACTCGCCATATCAGAAGGAAGAATCATTTCTTCCTTCGTGCCTGTTAAGTATACAGGAACAATGACTTCAATGCAAGGATAACTGAATTTTAATTAAGCATTCAGCTGAGCCTTGGCTACATCAACAAGATCCTTGAAAGCTGCTTCATCATGAATAGCAACTTCAGAAAGCATCTTTCTGTTCATGTTGATATTAGCAAGCTTCAGACCATGCATAAACTTGCTGTAGGAAAGACCATAAGGTCTGACAGCTGCGTTGATTCTGGCAATCCAGAGCTTACGCATTTCTCTCTTGGTCTGCTTACGTCCGATAAAGGAATATCTTAAAGAACGCATTACCTGCTCATTGGCAGTTCTGTATAACAGATGCTTGCTTCCGTAATAACCCTTGGCAAGCTTTAAAACCTTCTTACGTCTGTTGCGTGTAGGTGTAGATCCTTTTACTCTCATCTTTACTTAGCCTCCCTATTAACCCTGTAACAGCTGCTTGTCACGCTTGTAATCAGTATGGTTAGCAGTTGTAGACTTAGCAAGATGAATCTTCTGCTTGTGACTTTTATTGGCAGCGAAATGTGATACGTAGTTGTGCTGAACCTTCAGCTTACCTGTTCCTGTAATCTTGGAACGCTTAGCGAAGGTCTTCTTTGTCTTCATTCTGATCTTCTTTGGCTTCTTTGCTTTTGCTTTCATAACAATCTCCTTTTCTTTATTTACCCTTCTTCGGGGCAAATGTAACTGACATTGTATTGCCTTCCAGAACCGGTGGTTTGGTTGGCTCACCAACATCTGCGATCTGCTCGGTAAACTTTCTGATTACCTCTTTACCAACTTCCTGACGGGTAATCATTCTGCCTCTGAACCGCATATCAATCTTGACCTTCTGATTGTCTTCCAGCCATTCTCTAGCTCTTTTAATCTTTGTGTCAAAATCATGTTCATCAATCACTGGTGATACACGCAGTGACTTGATTTCAGATACATGCTGGTTCTTCTTGGCATCGCGTTCTTTCTTCTGCTGTTCAAAACGATATCTGCCATAATCCAGAATCTTGCATACCGGCGGTTCAGCATTGGGAGCTACACACAGAAGATCCAGACCTTCATCATAAGCCTTCTGAATTGCTTCTCTTCTGCCCATTACACCAAGCTGACCACCATTCTGATCAATGACGAGAACTTCTTTCACACGGATCGCTTCATTCACCATATCGTGTGGATCCTTGCGTCTGTTTTTGTTATATTTAACTCTAACCAAGCAAACCTCCTCATAATAGAAAAAGCAGATCCGGAAGCCGCACCTGCCTGAAATACTATAGAATTTCTATCGGCATATTACCCAAATCCAACCGGGATATCAGGTGAGAAGTGTGCGCTTCTTCTTTCCGTTTTTCAAATTACTCAATAATTAAATACCTTTAAGTGTTAATTGTCAACCTCAGATTTCAAAACCTGTGACATTTACCGTAACATCTGCCGGTTTGAATCCGGTCATAAACAGAATATTCTCATAGATCTTATTCTGTACAAGCTCGCATGTTGCCGCAACATTAGCACCATACTTGATACGGATATCGGCTGTAATATGCAGCTTGTTATCTTCAATCTTAATAGCTAATGGCTTGGAAAAACGTGTTTCCTGAATTCTTACTGCATTTTCAATATCATCAATGCTGATTTCTGCAATTGATTTAAATACAGATTTATTCATTGCCACAAGGCCTAGATCATTTTCATCATTTTCATTCAATACAACATAATCCTGTGCCATATTCAATCACCTCAACTGTCTTCTATTATATCTGATTTGCCATATCAGGCAAAGATACTGCTGATATTATGATACAGCTTTGCACGTATTTTTTCTTTATCTTTCATCAGATCTTTGTGATTGTCATACTGTTTATCCAGATCATTGGTAAACTTTCTGAAACTTAACATGCATTCATAAAGCATATCTTCATGTACAATTTCAATCTTATCAATATCTGCTAATGCCTGTGCTAATGTTTCGGTAAGCAGATCTCTTACTTCATCCCCTTCTTCAGCTGTAAAGTTAGAGAATGTATCCGCAAACCAGCCTGGCTGGATTAATAACGTTCGGATGATACTGACAAAGTCAGAGAAATCTTCCAGATTATTACCGGGATTGATCTCAAATATCATCGCGAAGAATATATGCCATTGAAAGCTTACATTCAGCTGTTTCTGCCAATAATCACCAAGAATATGGCAGAATGGATCTTTGGATTCATATGGATGTTCCAGTTCTATCTTTTCGCTGAAATCTATCTTATTGGAATTCAGATAATTCAGTATGGAGAAGTATTCGATCATCTTCTCCTGATTCTTATCTCCATTCATGAAATCACGGATATAGATATACTGGGCAATAATGGCAGAAGCCTTCTTGAAATCTGTCGCGAAACCAACTGATTCCTTCATATTGCGGTTTACAATCTCATTGATGGATCTTGCGACAAATATCTTGAAACCCTTCTCATCCATGCCGATCTGGGCAGATCTTGACTCATGAGATATCTCGTTGTACATAATCTCCAGCTGACGGTCTACCACGTCCAGATTGTCTCTGATTGCTCCTAACATCTCTCTGTTAAACTGGTCATACATGACAAAGTCCGGATTCTTATAAACAACCTCATGTTCGATATCACTCCAGAAATTATGAACCAGGGATTTAATCTGAAGTTCATAATTGACTCTTTCGCCATTGAACAGACAATAGCCATCTAATCTGTATATCGTAAAGCCATTACGCTGAATTTGCGGCTGCGGCATATTGAGATTCAGATATACATCTTTTTCTTTATTGCATTGGGTAAATTCCTGATCAGATTTCTGAAAGTAAGAAAACAGTTTCTGATAGATCTCTGCTTCATTACGGATAAATCTGCATTCTAATGTAATACCAATCAAGTCAGTCAGATGATCTATTGCTTCTTTGGGGGAATGATAATCCAGATAGAAGTGATTACGGATCAGTTTCTCACGTAAAGAATCCCTGTTTTTGATTCTTGAATGTATGGAGACAACCTGATTATCTTCCAGGTTAAAAAGTCCGGCATACAATTCCTTTAACTTTCCTTCTACATATTCATAAGAAGCCTGCTTACGATCAAAGTAAGCAATTGTATCATCAATAAAATTAAATAATTCCAGTTTCATAAACTTAACGTGTACGATATACCTTCGGGTAATGGTTCTTTAAGGCATGGCCATCTGATTTACCACCACCGATAACATAACTATGATAGCACATTGCATACCATCCTTTCTGAAGATCTGCTGAAATCTGTTCACCATGCATATACCGCTTCACTTCCTCATCATTCATGTCATAGTGCCTCTTAAAACCTGCGTAAGCAGACACAAACGCATGATGATGATACATAAACCGGTTCTTTCTGATTTCACCTAAAAGAACCTGATTACGCATGACATGACAGCCATCTGTTTTGATAAAAGGATGTGTACCTGCATACAGTCTGTCTTTATAGAGATAGAGATATGGATATTCTTTATCCAGGTCTTCCTTCAGCATCTTCTTAATATCAGAAGGAATCACGGTAGTTTTCAGATACGCAAAATGATCCGTATCGTCATAACCATCCTTATGCATCTTTGCGACAAAGTGACCTTCGCCGCCATCCATTGGATAAATGCGTCTTGCCAGATTGATATCATGATCAGTAATTACACCATCATGACCAAAAGAAACTCCTGAAGGAATCATATGCATATCTTCATGTCTTTGTAAAAACTGAAGGATCTGTTGTTCATTCTCTGTTGTATTTAATGTACAGGTAGAATAGACAAGTGTACCGCCCTTCTTTAAGCAGGCATATGCCTGTTCCAGAATATCTGTTTGTCTTAAAGCACATTGTTTAACCAGGTCTAAAGACCATTGTTTTTTAGCTTCTGTGTCCCTGCGCATCATGCCTTCGCCAGAACAAGGTGCATCGCATAATACCTGATCAAAGCATTCTGAGAAAGCTTTGCTTAAAGTATGTGTATCATCATTTAAGACAATACAATTAGCTGCACCATTACGCATGACATTTTCGAGTAATACTTCCGCACGCTTGTGGTTGATTTCATTAGCGATAACTATTCCTTCATGATGTATCTTTTCAAGTATCTGGGTTGTCTTGGATCCGGGTGCTGCACAAAGATCCAGTACAGCCATACCCGGTTTAGGATCCAGAATTGTTACGGCAGAAGAAGCAGATGGTTCCTGCATATAAAAGGCTCCAGCCATATACTCTGGCATAGAGGAAGGATTGATTGTATCTTTCAGATAAAAACCATTTGACGCAAATGGTGATTTTGTATGAGCTATTGATACTTTTTTAAAGAAAGCATCCGCAGATGCATTCTTTAATGTATTGATACGAAAACCTCTTTCAGGGGGATCAGAAAGAGATTGTACATAGGCAGGATATTCATCTTTGAGCAGATCCTGCATCTGCTTTAAAAATTCATCTTTCATATTCTGGCAGAATCTGATTGCATTTCTGAGTGTCCTGTTCCAACTGCATAATCAGATTATTGCGGTTTTTAAACTTTACTTCCGCTCTGATATAT
This sequence comes from Erysipelotrichaceae bacterium, assembly GCA_019415435.1. Taxonomy (GTDB): domain Bacteria; phylum Bacillota_I; class Bacilli_A; order Erysipelotrichales; family Erysipelotrichaceae; genus Bulleidia. The sequence goes on along the minus strand of DXZE01000020.1, from coordinate 15,435 downwards.
TTAACAAATTCCAGTCTGATTGTCTTGCCATAAAGATCACCGGAATAGTTAAAGATATTCGCTTCTAATGACATCTTCTTACGATAGTTAAATGTCGGGTTATGACCATAGTTGATCATACAGCGGTAACGCTTTGTATCAATTAAGGCAAAGCCCGCATATACACCACCTTTAGGCTGAATATATTCATCGGAATACTCTAAGTTAGCAGTAGGAAAACCGATGCCTGTACCCTGACGACGACCATGAATTACCTTTCCTTCAATACTGAAGAAATAGCCAAGCATATGATAAGCAGAAATCATATCTCCGCTTTCAATCGCTTTTGTAATACGAGTAGAAGATATCTTGCCTTCATCATCATTAATTGCATCTACGACATGTACATCAATGCCGACACGCTCCTTTAAACTCATGGCATCACCTGCGCCCATATAACCGTAATGGAAATCAAACCCACATACCAATGCCTTCAGATTCAGATGATTCAGTATATGATTGATAAAATCATCTGGTGATAAATGAGACATCTCGGCAGTAAATTCCAGAATGATGATATTCTGAATACCAAGCGATACAGCCCGGTTAATTCTTTCTTTCATTGTGGTAATATGCTGTACCTTATGCATGCCTTTGATCGCAACCCATGGATCTGGTTCAAAGGTAATCAAAGCTGATTCACACTGGTATTTCTCAGCCAGCTGAATTGTCTTATCTACAAGTGCTTTATGACCTAAATGCATGCCATCAAAATAACCTATGCAGGCACACATGGGCGTATCGTAATATCTTGTTGTATGTATATCCAGTCTGATAATACGCATAATCAATAAAGCCCCCTGACACAATGATACAAACCATCATCTTTCTTTTCATATGATGCAAGTATTTCCCCATTCATACTGGTAAGAATCAGTTTGTCATAGGTTTCATTTAAAGCTAATGCTTTGCCATTGCGTACTTCTTTCTCCTGTTCTACAGGCATAATATGCCATACAGGATCAAGTATCTTTTTAGGATCCTTAAGAAGAGAATTTTCATTTACATCTTCTAAGGATACGGCATCACTCAGCTTCAGATCTTCAATGCCAACTCTTGTTAATGCACTCATACAGCCATATTCCTCTAAAGAGGCACAGAAATCTTCAATTAAAGTACGAATATAAGTACCAGAGGATACAATCGCATCCATATGCCATTTTTTTTCATCATGCGTTACTTTCAGATAAGAAACATATACCTTTCTTGGCTTTCTTTCTACTGTTATACCTTTTCTTGCATATTCGTAGAGTTTATGGCCATCTTTCTTCAAGGCAGAATACATAGGCGGTATCTGTTCAATATCACCAAGCATATTGTTTACAGCATGCTGAATTTCTTCTTCCGTATGATCATGTGTTTCCTTTTCATCGATCACATTACCCCATATATCCTGGGTATCTGTTTTTTTACCCATGATAAAAGAAGCCTGGTAATGTTTATGATCATGTACGCAGTATGGTACTAACTTTGTATATTTACCAAAGAAGAGAATCATAAGACCAGAGGCATTCGGATCCAGCGTACCGGAATGTCCTGCTTTCTTTTCATGCAGGATGTTACGACACTTGTTTACAGCCTGAAAAGAAGTCATGCCTGAAGGCTTATTTAACAGTAAGACACCATTCATACCGTGCTATTATAGCAAGTATTGTTAACTTTGCCAAAAATCAGAATATCATGCAATCACCAGGAAACTCATGCCATCTTCTATACCGAGATTATCTAAGGATATATCCGGATCCACTGCTTTCATCACCGATGCATCATATACATAGATACGATCTGTATTTACAGATACATCATCCTTCAGCAGTTTCACGATATCCGCAAAACACGCTTTGGAAGGTACAGAACATTCATATGTATGATCAATCAGTTTTATAAAGATTGTAACTTCATGCATGTGTTTCACCTGTATATGTACATCTCCTGAAAGCTAATACATGTTCTCTTTTGATAAGACCTCCTCCCTTCTTTTTGGAAAGGACTTTCTCGGTTGTATCTAATGTCTGCTGGATTTCCTGTAATCCTGCATCATCCAAAATCATTCTTTCCTGTATAAAAGTAAGATCCCGGTATGATACAGCATGAATAGATGACGCAAATAGTATTACCTGTATGTTTCTGTCCCCGCTATGTTCCAGACATTCATGGAGATAATCCATATGAACAGGATTTAATTTTCTGAATAATGATAAGTCCGTTAGGATCAGCCACACAGAGCCGGAAACACGCTTATGCTTTCGTAATTGTGACCATAAGTCATTCATACCCTGTTCATCATCGTATGAATAATACAGCGTTCTATCATCGGTATAAGATTCATTGCATAAAGGATCCAGAATGATGATCTGTTCCTGTTTCTTTAAAGCATCCTGTAAAGATTCCTGCATGACTTTTAACATATTTCTTCTTTCATCAAAGTTTCTGCATACAACAAGAACATTCTGATATTTCTTCAATGTGAGATAGCATTGCCTGCGGTGATAATAATCATCAAAAATACCTATGATACGTCTACCAGGAACAACATTCCTCAAAGCTACAGACTCTATCTCATCCAGCCATAACGGATATTCCGGATGCTTACATTCTGTTAAGGATATTTCTTTTAATACAGATGAAAGCTGGGTAATTTCATTAGATGAATGTTTCTTATAAGAAACGATTCTCCCCATATGATCTCTTACTTTTACATACATATTCCCTGGATACTGACTTGTGTTCACATATCCGCCAATACCTGCTATTTCATTGTCATCTGTCTGCAGTATAAAACTGCCCGCTTCACGCAGATTCATAGCTTTATCATGATGCAGCATCTCATAAGAATCCTGACGATCTGCGACTTTCATACAGATTCTAAGAGAGCAGTTAGACCAGATCTGATCATTAACTACCCCGCCTGGTTTCTGTGTACTGAGAATCAGATGCAGACCAAGACTTCTGCCGATTCTTGCCAAAGACACAAGTTCATCCAGAAATTCAGGCTGCAGTTTCTTTAACTCTGCAAATTCATCAACAATAATCACAAGATCACTGAGATATGGTAATTCCATATCTTCTTTCCACTGCTTACGGTATTCCTGTACATTCATGATGGAACCATTTATAAGCTGACTCATTTTAGTAAACAGTTTTTCTCTTCTTTCACATTCAATATGAAAGGAAACAAGAGCCCTGTTCATCTGCATTTCATCAAGATTGGTAAGACAGCCGGCAATGTGCGGCAATGGATATTCTGTATATGTTAATGCTGAAAATGCACCTCCTCCTTTAAAATCAATCAGCACAAAGTGTACTTCCGATGGAGAATAATTCACTGCCAGAGATAAAATCATATTTAAAAGAAACTCTGACTTACCGCTGCCAGTCATCCCCGCAATCAATCCATGCGGTCCATCTCTTCTTTCATTAAGATCTAATACAATTCTTTTATTATGATGATCCAGACCTATATATGCCATCAGATGATCATCTGCATGATTGTTCTGCCAGTTAGATGCTATATGAAGATCTTTTACTGATGCAGCTGAATGAACCGAAAGAAAACTATGATCATTCTTATCTTCAAAAGATTCCTTACATCCATGAAACATCTGCTCTATTGGAATACTTTCCCCATGATAGCTGAATTGACCGGTCTCATTATTGACCGTGTCCCTGTAGATACCATGTTCTGCATCAAGATACAGATCACATGGTATTTCATAATCCTGATTCTGCATCATGATCATATGTACATGCGGCATATCATTCATATTCATCATATGATCCGTAAAGCAAATGCAGATATCAGAATCCATACTTTTCATTATTGACTGCAGTTCTGCCTGATTCTTTGCGATTAACCGCATGCCATTACGATATACCTGCGTTATCTTGCGCATCCATAACAGTTTCTCGTCTTCCACATTATGAAAACAGAAGATGACAGGAAGTTCATAGCGGCATACGATCTGAATCACAAGATTCATGAACAATTCCTGCTGTTTTGTGCCTTTTAAAAGAAGTATCTTCTGATACTGCAATATATCAACCAGCCATGGAGATGGATAGCCATCCAGCATATTTTTCTGGAATGTTTTTATCATTTTCTGTATGCCATTATCTGTCTCTTCCCAGTTTCTTTTCAGATGTACAACCGGTAAATCATTTCTTTCTCCACATCTGACAAGTACTGGAGCTTCTTTCCTTTGTACATAACAGACCGAATGTGATATCCATTCATTTGCAAGTATCCCTGGTGAGGGATACCATTCCGTACTGCTCTTCCGATAGGCATAGACAAACTGACGTATCTTTTCATGCAATCCCATCAGATACATCTCATACGCTTTTCTTTCATTTTCTGTTTTCTTTCTTTTCATCCTTTTATTGATAAATTTTGCCAGAGGCTGAAACAGAAACAAAGATACAAGCATAACTGATGGAAAGAGAATCATGGATATACCTTCCAGTATCTCACCACCATTATTCAGAATTCTACGTATAGATAAGTATCCGGCACATAAAGATGCTAATGCCATCAGCATAGACGTTCCAAAGGCTGAAGAAACCATTCTGACATCCACAGCTAACGATATATCCGGTCGTTTGACTTCAATTGTGATTTCCTGCTTTATTACAGGAATCATGCCATATATCTTCTGCTTTGTATCTGATGGATATACTTTATGCATGGTTTCTTCCTGATATGGCTTTAAAGATATATCAAGAGATTCTGTATGCATGCAATACAATGCATTTCCGGCAATGATGATTCTGACATTGAGAAATGTCAATAGAGCGCCATCCTTTACAAGACATTGCTTTCCGATTCTTTTACCATCATATCCAAACCCATATGGCCCTTCATAATAAATCAGACGATGGATACCATCTATCCATATACTCTGGTTTCTTACAAGAGGTGTATGCATGACAATATCACAATCTTTATGACTCCCTATGGACACCGTTTCCTGTATCCTGAAACAACCCCAGCAGGAGGCTTTATCATGTAGCAGAAAGAATATATCTGCTTTGGTATTTGTATCTTTTTGTGTACATAAAACATGTGTGTCATGTTCTATATTGACAGTATTAACAATCAGATTTTCAGAAGGCAGGAGATGACAGAAGCCGTTAGATCTGACAACTTCTATCTCTCCTTTTAAAACCTGTATGTTGCCATGATTCTGAATTTCGTATTGAAAGACATTGCTTTCTTCATAAACAATGACAATCATATCATCCTGCCTGGGGTACAATTACGGAACATGAGATCTTCTTTACATGATCATCTGTTTCAATTGTGATCACTGCCCCACCGCTCTTGTAAGCTGTGATATATCCATTATCAGCTACAGAAGCTACCGAAGGATCACTGCTTGCATAGCGCAGCTGATTCTTTGTATATCCGGATGGTAAAGATATTATCTGTATCTGATAGCCGCTTCCTGCATGTACAGCTACAGAGTATTTTTCAAGAGTTATCTGATTTGTGACTGAAAGCTGATCACTGGATGTTTTCTTCTGTCTGTTTCTACGTGTGCATTTATCTACAAACTGAAAGTTTTCCAGATGTCCTTTTCCACCTGGTATTAAAGATGCATTCTTATCATTCAGGATACTGTATGTACCTGATAAGCCCGCCTTTCCAAGAGCAGTAGAAGAAGAATTCAGTTTGATATTGATGATGCCATATGCCTGTAAATCACTGCATACTAATACATTCTGATTGCCGTCAGCAGCCGCATCTACGGCATCTGCTGGTACATCTGTAGTCTGTGTACTGTGTCTGCCTTCTTCATCATAAAGATGTACAGTAGTCTTCATACTAGCCTTTGCGCCTGCTTCAACCCCAACATCTGCCAGTGTAAACTTCGTTAAATCAAGACCCAGGCGCATTCCTACAAGTGCCTTTGCATTGGCTCTGAAGGATGTATTCTGTTCATTCTTTGTATCTCTAATGACACGCATAGCACCATTTCTGACTTCACATCCAACACAATTAACCTGTTTTAAAGCAATGACAGCCCTGCCTTCTATGCCAATTGTTAAATCCAGTTTTAAGGATACATTCACCATTGGCGCGCCAGGAACCGGCAGACGGATTTCAGCTAGTGTCAATGTGTCATCAATGACATCGTTCTTAGCCTTCCATACACTTGTAATCCGGGAAAGAAATTCCTGCGGCTTTACATCTTCAAAATCAGCATAAACATGTTTGTAGTCACTGTTCTTTAAACCAATTTCTTCAGAAGAAGTAAAATTCACTTTAAAGTATGCATTTTTAACATCTGTGTCTTCTGACTTCCAGCTGTAATCCACATGTACACCAGCTGCTCTGACATTTCCATAGAGTTTTGATCCGGTTGGCATAGTTCTGGATACTTCACAATTCACTGAGGAGGCAGAAGATGTTAAGCTGACATTAAAGCCATGGATATCAAAAGATCGTGTTAATGGTCTTGTGGACGTAGTAACGATATGCGGCTGTATGTTTCCCTTTTGGATGACATTACCGTTTCCATCGATAATCTCAGCGTCATTGAAGTTTAAATCAGCACTGCCGGATAAATCCATCGTTTCTGCTTTCGATAAAATATCAATGTCTTTTAAAGCTACAGTATTCTCAGAAACATCACTGACTTCTTTCCAGAAGTCTGTACCACTTTCATCCTGCCAATGGAGTATCTCTCCTCTTACAGCCTGAACACCCTGCGGCAGAACAGCTTCGTTAGTTCCGGCATTGAAAGAAAGAGGTTGAAACTCACTTACCTTTAATCCTTCTTTCCAGTCTATACCTGTATGTGTATCCGTTATCTTCTGATTATTAATTTTATCTACAACTTTATGTAATAAATCTTCAGCCTCCTTTTTATTGATTTTCTTCTTTGGATAAAAACGATTGTTATGATCAACATGCATCAAACCTGAAGCAGCAGAAGCCTGGACCTGTGCCGGAAACTTTGTATCAGAAATATCTTTAATCTCTACTTTGGAATCTGTCTTTTCTCCAGAAAGATTCATGAGAGTATAGGCTGTCCATTGTCTGTCCAGTCCATCTTCCAGAGAGAACGAATCTTCTGGAGAAATGATCTTCCATTCAACGGCAGCCTGTACATCATCAAAGTATGCATTTGATTTCTTGATATCTTTAAAATACGGTTTCTCTGATGCATGAGAGATGATGCCTGACTGCCTGCATACTTCATGAAGCCATACGCCTATCGAAATAGTATCGTCATGGCGTTTGGTAGGTATACAGCCTGAAATCATGCATAAAGCAAGCAGTACAGGCACCCATTTCTTAATACTGGATAGAGGACGCATTCCCGGTAATGGAAGTTTCCAGGGAATCGTATGTTGAAACCGTCAGATCCAGGAATTTAGCATAGGCTTCAATAACAGCTCTCTGCTTTTCAAAACGGTTTGCGAACATATTGAATCTTGTACGGATTTCTGTACTACCGTCGGAGATCCAGTTTGCGTCTAGAAGATTCATATCTCTCTTCATCTGATTCAGTGTTTCATACATCTGGGCGTTTAAGTTGCGGATTCTGGATGCAGTATTGCTGACTTCTGCCAGGGATATATTCAGATTTGCCATATTCAACCTCCTCAATTTCCTAAATAGCCAGCCTGAGCTGCTAATTCTTCCTGTGTGTCCCGATAAGCGCGCGCTGCATTGCAGAGGAAATCTGCATACTGACCAGATAAAGCTGATACCTGTTCAAAATCAGACTGATACTTCATGATCTGGGAAGTAAAGGCCGTATTGTCCTTCCCCTGCCATGCAGAAGACATTTCTTCTACAGACTGCATTAATGAACTGCATAAGCTGCGATAATCCTGATTTTCCTGATTGATGCGAACAGCACAGGATTCAAGCTGTTCAGGTTCTACCATGATCTTTCTCATATAAAGATCCTCCTTCTGTAATATATATTTGGAAAAAAATGGCAAAACCCTCAAAAATATTAAAAAAAATCAGAAATCTTTATGATTTCTGATTTTCTTCTTCATGAATCTTTGCAATGATGTCATCTATATGACGTCCCTGCTTCTCTGTATCATCGATAACAAACGTTAATTCTGGTGTCCTTCTGATATCCAGACGCTGGGCAAGTTCACTGCGTATAAATCCCTTGGCACGATTCAATGCTTTTAAACCAGCCTGTTCTCTTGCGTCCTGACCAAGGAACTCACAATATACCGTCGCATAGGAATGATCGTTAGATACATCCACATCCGTGATAGTCACAAAGCCGACATTCGGATCTTTAACCCCAAACTGGATGATCTCAGATATATCCTTACGGATAATACCCTCCAGACGTTTCTGTTTAATGCTCTTAGCCATAATTATTCTGCAGGAACTTCCTGAGCCTCGAAGAATTCAAGTGTGTCACCAACTTTAATATCATTATAATTCTGGATCGTTAATCCACATTCATAGCCGCTGACAACTTCCTTGGCCTGATCCTTGAATCTCTGTAATGATCCAAGCTTGCCAGTATAAACAACAATACCTTCACGAATCAGGCGGGCAGAACATGTATTGGTAACCTTGCCGTCTGTAACCATGACACCAGCTACAGTACCAACTTTAGATACCTTGTATGTCTGACGTACTTCAGCTTCACCGATTGTAACATCTTCATATACAGGCTCCAACATACCCTTCATGGCAAGTTCCATTTCTTCCGTTGCCTTATAGATAATGTTATGCAGTCTGATTTCTACACCAGCTTCTTCAGCCTTCTTACGAATAGCTGCATCAGGTCTTACATTAAATCCAATGATCATGGCATGAGATGCATCTGCCAGCATAATATCGGATTCTGTGATAGCCCCAGCGGTAGCGTGAATAACATTAACCTTAACGTCTCCAACCTGAAGTTTTTCAAGAGAAGATTTAACGGCTTCAGCAGAACCCTGTACATCAGCCTTGACAATAACCGGAATCTCCTTGATTTCACCAGATTCAATCTGGGCAGACAGATCTTCTAATGACATAGCAGAAGTATTTCTTCTTTCCTGCTCTATCTTCGTCTTCCTTCTTCTGTCGGCTAAGGCTCTGGCTTCCTTTTCTTCCTTAGGATCAAAGTTACGGAACAGATCGCCTGCTTCAGGAACAGAATCAAGACCAATGATTTCTACTGGAGAAGATGGACCGGCAGTTTCCAACACCTTGCCATCTTCATCGGTCATTCTTCTGACATGGCCAAAGGCAGTACCAACAACAACCGGATCACCCTGATGCAGAGTACCATTCTGAACAAGCAGTGTCGCGACAGGACCTCTGCCCTTATCCAGCTTGGCTTCAATAACAGACCCAGTCGCAATACGATCAGGATCTGCCTTGAGTTCCAATACATCCGCAACTGTCAGAATTGTCTCTAACAATTCATGGATACCTTCACCCTTCTTGGCAGAAGTTCTTACAAAGATCGTATCGCCGCCCCATTCTTCCGGCATGACATCATGATCTGACATCTCCTGCATGACTCTATCAGGATTAGCACCCGGTTTATCAATCTTGTTTACAGCTACAATAATCGGTACATTAGCAGCCTTGGCATGGTCTATAGCTTCGATAGTCTGCGGCATGACACCATCATCAGCTGCGACAACAATAACCGCAATATCGGTTACAGAAGCACCTCTTGCACGCATGGCAGTGAAAGCTTCATGACCTGGTGTATCCAGGAACGTAATCTTACGTCCGTTAACAGATACCTGATACGCACCGATTGCCTGTGTAATACCACCGGCTTCACCAGCAGCTACCTTAGTCTTACGGATTGTATCCAGAAGGGTTGTCTTACCATGATCGACATGTCCCATAATCGTGACAATCGGAGGTCTTGGCTTGAGTTTGGATGGATCATCCGGAACATCGACTTCCAGTGTATCCTCTTCCTTCTCCTTGACTTTGGTAGGCTCAATATCATAGCTGATGCATACAAGTTCAATTGTTTCATCATCTAAAGGAGTATTGATGGTGACAGCTTTTCCTTCCATGAAAAGTGTCTTGATGATATCGGTCGCAGGTCTTCCTACTTTTTCAGCTAACTCATTTACTGTAATACCATCAGTATATGTAATGGCATGAATTTCAGGTGCAGCCTTTTTAGGCCTCTGTTCCTGAAATTCATGTTTATTCTGGTTGTTTCTCTTGTTTTTTTTCTGACCCTTGCGGGCAGAGCCATTTGTTGTAGAACGTTTGTTGTTATATGGCATTCAAAACCTCACTTTCTCTTTTCATGCATGTAAGAACCACATGCCTGCATCATCCACCTGGCAATACCTTCTTTCTATATGCATATTTCTTAATGAACTGCTTTCTGAATCTCATCATAGAATTCTGCCGGGATCTGAACATCCAAAGCTTTATCCAAAGCGTGATTCTTCTTCGCTGCTTCAACAGCTTCTTCACTCTTTTTCAGATAAGCTCCGTGCCCATTCAGCCTGCCGGTCTCATCTACTTTGAGCTCTCCTTCAGGAGTTCTGACAATACGCAGAAGTTCTTTCTTAGGCAGACGCTCGCCAGTCGCTACGCATCTGCGCATCGGAATCTTTCTAGGCATTATCAGTTATCATCCTCATCGTAGAAGTCTTCATACTCATCGTAATCGAAGTCGTATTCCTTCTCTTCTTCAGCTTCCTGCTCTGCTTCAATCTCGGCAAGTTCCTCATCACTGTAGACAGGCTTAGCCGCATGCACATTGGCAGCGAGCTTCTTCTTAACTTCTTCTTCGAGTTCCTTGTTGTTTACGCGGTAATTCTCATCATCACTCTTATGTTTCTTCCACTTCTTCTTTGACTTCTGATCATCCTTCTTGGATGTATCCGCAAGTTTCTCGAATCTTGAAACATAAGTGTTGTTAGCAGCCATTTCTTCAAGATCAGCATGCTTATGAGATTCTGATTTTTTCTTCTCAACCGGTTTCATTTCAGGTGTACTCTCTTCTGTATCCTCTCTGACTTCCTCAAATTCTTCCTTATCTTCTTCTACAGGTTCATTATCTGTTTCTTCTTCAGCTTCCGTTTCTGTCTCTGCTTCTGCAGGTTCTTCAGCTGGTTCATTTATTTCAGGCTCAGCTTCAGCCTCTGCATTATCTTTCTTCTCTTCAGAATTATCTTCATCAATAGAAGTGATGATATTCTCATCAAGACCTTCCTGCATTTCTTCAGGAATGAATCCGTCTTCCTCTTCTACTGGTGCATCAGCATTTGCGGCAGCGAACTTCGCAGCGGCAGCCTTACGTTTCTCTTCAGCAGCTTCTGCCTCTTTCTCCATTCTGGCAATTTCTTTCTTATGTGCTTCCTTCAGATATTCCTGACGCTTGACTTCAGCTTCAGCTACCAGCGCATCATAATCCTTTCCTTCTTCTTCAAGAGCACTTCTTGTCTTGATATCAATCTTATGATTTGTTAATTTGACCGCAAGTCTGGCATTTTTGCCACGCTTGCCGATAGCTAAGGAAAGCTGGTCATCATCCACAATGACAATCAGAGAATGATCGTCATCACCTGGTAAAACTGCATTTACTACAGCTGGAGCTAATGCATTTCTCACAAGTTCTGTTAAATCATCAGAGTATTGGAAGATATCAATCTTCTCACCATGCAGTTCATCAATGATCTGCTGGACTCTTGTGCCTCTTGGACCAATGCATGCACCAATCGGATCGATGGATGGATCATGCGAAAGAACAGCCATCTTGGTTCTTTCACCTGCTTCTCTTGCGATAGCTTTGATTTCAACTATGCCATCATAGATTTCCGGAACTTCCTTCTCGAATAATCTGCGTACAAGCATCGGATCAGCTCTAGATACGAGCACCTGTGATCCCTTTGTCTCCTTGTTTACTTCCGTAATGACAACTCTGATGCGGTCGCCTTCTCTTAAGTGTTCACCCGGAATCTGGGCAGAATGAGGCATCATGGCAACTGTTCTGCCAAGATTAATCAATGCGAACTTTTCTTTGACAGACTCGACAACACCAATGACCATCTCATCCTTCTGGTCAATGTATTCATTGTATACAGCAACCTTTTCTGCTTCTCTAATCTTCTGACGCATAACATTCTTGGCAATAGAAACAGCAGCTCTTGACATACCATTGATTTCAATCAGACGGGATACTGTTCCATCAACTTCTGCATCAGGATCCAAAGCCTTGGCTTCTTCAAGACCAATCTCCAGTTCATCATCCTGAACATCGTCATCAGAAGGAACAACCTTATAATTCTGATACAGATCAATTGTCTTATCCTTTTCATTGATTCTTGCGACAACATCAATATCAGACAGCTCGGCATCTTTCTTATAGGCCTTAGCCATCGCTTCCTTTAATGCATCTACAATGACATCTTCCGGAATGTTTCTTTCCTCTTCAACGGCATTGAGTGCCTTTATCATATCCTTGTACTTTAATTTCATTTTCTACTCCTTAAATTTTCACCGCGTAGCGGATAAAATCGATATTATCTTTATAAAATTCTGCTTTTCTTGTGGCAGCTTTATCACGATAGGACAATACTACATTTCCATCTGCATCAACCGAAACAATATCACCTGTGAACTCCATCATCTTTTTGAAAGGATGTTTTAATCTTACATATACATGCTGACCAGCCATATGTTCCAGTTCGTTCAGATCTTTGATTTCTCTTTCTGCTCCTGGTGAACATACCTCTAATGTATATTCCTCAGGAATCGGATCTTCTTTATCCAATACTTCACTTAACTGTTCACTGACTGATGCACATGTATCAAGATCCATTGTTCCATCAGGCTTGATAATAGATACTTCCAGTGTTTTTTCATTACCAGACTGTTTCCAGATCATCTCATACAGATTGACCTGATTCTTTTCAAAAACAGGCTGAAATAATTCTTTCAGATGTTCATCTCTGTCCATATTCCTCCAACATAAGACAAGGAGTGCTGTTAAGCACTCCTGTTTCCTTAGATAAATATACCCTAAATCGTATATTCATGCAAGCGTATAAACGCATATTATTGGGATTTCTGCACTTATTAAGTCAGATCATTCACTGAATAATCTGGCAGCTTTGACTGCCTGAAGCCATTTCCTGTATAAAGCATCAGCGTCTTCTTTAGAGCAGGAAGGAGTAAAGACAGTCTGTCCCTTCTCATTAGCCTTTAATTCATCCATATCTTTCCAGAAACCTGTAACTAAACCTGCCAGATGTGCTGCGCCCAAAGCAGTTGTTTCAACAATCGCAGGACGGTCTATTTCACATTGCAGTAAATCAGACTGAAACTGCATCAGATAATCATTTGCAGATGCACCACCATCTACTTTTAGTTTCTTCATGGCTACACCACTGTCTTCTACCATTGCCCGCAATACATCTCTTGTCTGGTATGCAAGAGAATCTAAGGTAGCTTTGGTGATATCTTCCTGACTAGTGCCTCTTGTTAAGCCGAATATAGCACCACGACAGCGATCATCCCAATATGGCGCACCTAATCCTACAAAGGCCGGGACCATATAGATACCTGAGTTTTTATGGGCACGCTTTGCATATTCTTCAGACATAGAGGATTTCGGAAAGAACTTCATCTGATCCCGCAGCCATTGGATAGCGGAGCCTGCCACAAAGATGGAACCTTCCAGGGCATACGTCAATTCACCATGATACCCCCAGGCGATTGTTGTTAATAATCCTTCCTTGGAACGCTTTGGTTCATGACCTGTATTCATTAATAAGAAACCACCGGTTCCATATGTGTTCTTTGCCATTCCTTCTTCAAAGCATCCCTGGCCAAATAAGGCAGCCTGCTGGTCACCGGCAATACCGGCAATCGGGATTTCATGTCCAAAGAAATGATATGGTGCAGTATAGGCAAAGATGCCAGAACTATCTTTTACTTCCGGTAACATGCTCATAGGAATATTCATGATTCTGCATAATTCCGGATCCCATTTCTTTTCATAGATGTTATACAGTAATGTTCTTGATGCATTGGTATAGTCTGTCGCATGTACCTTGCCGCCAGAAAGACACCATACCAGCCAACTGTCTACTGTACCAGCTAAAAGCTTACCTTCTTCAGCTAGCTTCTGGGCACCTGGTACATGATCAAGCATCCATCTGATCTTGGTTGCTGAAAAGTAAGGATCAATTCGTAAGCCAGTTTTATTTCTGAATGTATCATCAAGCTCTCTTGAAATCAGATCATCACATATATCTGCTGTCTGTCTGGATTGCCATACAATGGCATGACAGATAGGCAGATTTGTTTCTTTATTCCATACAATTGTAGTTTCACGCTGATTGGTAATACCAATACTTTCTACCTGAGCCGGATCAATATGAGCATTCTGCACACATTCTGCCATAACAGCTAATACAGACAGCCATATTTCATTAGCGTCATGTTCTACCCATCCAGGATTAGGAAAATACTGGGTAAATTCTTTTTGTGCTGATGCAACAATCTCTGAATTATAATCAAAAAGAATCGCTCTGCTGGAAGTGGTTCCCTGGTCGATTGCCATAATATATTTTGTCATACAAAGCCTCCATGTAACCGCTTACCTAATTATCTGTTCATAATAGAAAAAAGTAAAGAATGTTCGCATATAAACGAACACTCTATAAAATGTAGACCAATTATTCATAATAGTTGATTCTTCTATAGCAGTTAGTAAAATAGTTGATTCACAAATGAATGCGACATTCACTTTTTCTATTTCTTAAGTTACTGAATAACTTTATTCACTACATCAAGTGGTTCATTCATCTTCTTTGAAATAGCTTCAGGGCTCATCTTCATATCCTCATAATAAACACTGATTCTACCTTCATTTCTGCCTTTGGATATGCCTTTTTCAAATACTCCCTTATATGCACTTTCCGTAGTAACAGGTTCTCCTTTCTGCTTTAATACTTCAATATATTCACTGGTCCAGCCTTTATGTGTCAAAGCCTTCATGCACTCAGATATTGCGTCGACATGTTTGATTTCCTGACTGCCTGGCTTGTATTCTTTATTCGTTCGCGTCTGTACAAAGTAATCTGCAACAATTCTGAAATCACTTTTGAACATATTTACCTATTTCTGTGTGAGAAATGAAATTTCGAACAGATTTCTGATCTTATAGTCTTCCACTTTACCTTTGGCAATATCTGAAATTTTCATGAGATATATCAGATTACGACTGTAGTTCCAATGTGCTTTACCATAATACAATAGTCATAACCGGATATAACCATTTGATTCCATCGACTAATAACCGTGACCGCTAAGAAGCTCCATCATAACCAATCACTCTTGACGGCATAAATTTATCGGCTACTGTTTGATTCTGTGAACCACTCGGCCATTGAATAACCGAGCATCTAAATGCTTGGTTTCAAGCC
>DXZE01000002.1:58781-85139 GCA_019415435.1 Erysipelotrichaceae bacterium | reverse complement strand
TACAAGCTACACTTGGCAATCAGAACCCCACAGGCTTGCCTGTGGGAGCAGTCAGTGATTTTGAAGGGAATCAGACAGATGTCAGACGGATGACAGTCCCTTCCGGTTACAGAGATGAATAATTGTATATTTCATTTCTATGAATTACAGGTATTATAAGTATCGATGAGGGAGTAATTCCGCAGGTGAATCATCTGCGTTTGTATTTCGTCAATACGGCAGTTAATGCCCGGAATGCATGGTAAAGAATGAGACTCATACATGAAAGGAAAAGCATGTATGAGTTTTTATATGCATGCAGGGTGAAAGATGGAAAAGGTATACAGGGAAGATGCTGAAAAAGTATTAACAGATCTTCATACGAACCGCAACGGACTCAGTAAAGAAGAAGTAAAGAAAAGACAATTGAAGTATGGTCCTAACAAACTTGTAGAAGCAAAGAAGAAAACAGCCTTACAGAGATTCTTTGAACAGTTAAAGGATCCGATGCTGATCATGTTATTAGCGGCAGCTGCTATATCTGGTATTACTAACTGGATTGCAGGTGAATCCATGGCAGAAGTATTTATCATTCTGATTGTTGTTGTTCTCAATGCCGTATTAGGCGTTGTGCAGGAAGGACGGGCAGAGGCAGCTATAGATGCCTTGCAGACGATGACAGCTGCGGTATGTAAAGTCATACGCAATGGTCATCAGATGACGATACCGGCAGAAGAACTTGTGCCTGGTGACATTGTCGTTTTGGAGGCGGGTGATGCGGTACCTGCCGATGGCAGACTGATAGAAACAGTATCTTTGAAGATAGAAGAATCTGCCTTAACTGGTGAATCTGTACCAGTCGATAAAATCATACGTATCATTACTGGTAATGATTCAAAAGATATCCCGTTAGGTGATCGTGCCAATATGTGCTTTATGGGCTCCAATGCTGTCTATGGAAGAGGCTTAGCAGTCATTACAGATACAGGCATGCACACAGAAATGGGTAAAATCGCAGATGCCTTAAATCAGAGTGAAGACCAGTCCACACCACTGCAGAAGAAGCTGGATGAATTAGGTAAGAAACTTTCTTTACTGGTTATCTTTATCTGTATCTTTATCTTTGTATTTGATCTTATTAAAGAAAGACAATTCTCCTTAGCCGGCATTCTGAATACATTCATGATTGCGGTATCTTTAGCAGTAGCGGCTATACCGGAAGGTCTTGCGACGGTTGTCACTGTAGTGCTTTCCATTGGTGTTACAAGAATGTCAAAAGAGAATGCTGTTATCAGAAGATTAAGTGCGGTTGAAACATTAGGCTGTACACAGGTTATCTGTTCTGATAAAACCGGTACTTTAACAAAGAATCAGATGACAGTTGTCAAAAACAGCGGCAATACAAAAGAACTGGCAAGGGCAATGGCATTATGTTCTGATGCCTATCTGAATGAAGAAGGAAAGGCAGAAGGAGAACCAACCGAAGCAGCTTTAGTCGCATTTGCAAAAGAAGAAGATCTTCCCAGGAATATTCTCGAACAGAAGTATCCGCGCATTGGTGAAGCTCCATTTGACTCTTCCCGTAAGATGATGTCTACCTTACATCAGAATGGTGAAGAAGTCATACAGTATACCAAAGGTGCACCAGATGTAATTCTGAAACATTGTGCGTCTTATCTTGAAGATGGCATTGTAAAGCCATTGGATGAAAAGACAAGAAAAACCATTCTTGCGATCAATAAATCGTATGCCGATCAGGCACTGCGTGTATTATGTGCGGCTGAAAGAAAGTGGAACAAGCTGCCTGAAGATACTTCTCCTGCATATCTTGAACAGGATTTAACCTATATTGGTTTAACAGGCATGATTGATCCGATCAGGCCAGAAGTAAAACCTGCTATAGATGAATGCCGCCAGGCTGGTATTACTCCAGTTATGATCACAGGTGATCATAAAGATACAGCGGTAGCGATAGCCAGAGAACTTGGAATTATTGAGGATGCTTCTGAAGCAGTTGAAGGAAGTGATCTCGATCAGATGAGTGATGAAGAACTGAAGGAAGCAGTCACAAAATATCATGTCTATGCAAGAGTACAGCCTGAACATAAGGTCAGAATTGTCAATGCATGGAAGGCAAGAGGTGCTGTTACAGCTATGACGGGTGATGGCGTCAATGATGCACCATCTATCAAGGCAGCTGATATTGGTATCGGTATGGGGATTACCGGGACAGATGTCACCAAGAATGTTGCGGATATGATCCTTGCGGATGATAACTTTGCGACGATTGTCAATGCCGTAGAAGAAGGCAGAAGAATCTATGATAATATCAGAAAGTCCATTCAGTTTCTTCTTTCCAGCAATATGGCAGAAGTATTAGGTGTGTTCCTGGCAACACTGGCTGGCTTTACACTGCTTGAACCAGTGCATCTGTTATTTATCAATCTAATTACGGACTGTTTCCCGGCTTTAGCATTAGGTATGGAAAAAGGGGAAAAGGATATCATGAAGCGTAAGCCAAGAGATTCAGGGGAATCCATCTTTGCGCATGGCATGCTTGGAGATATTATCTTCCAGGGCTTTATGATTGCCCTGTTAACACTGATTTCTTATGTCGCTGGTCATTCTATGGCAATCGGTCACTTTGAAATACCAGCTGGTATTTCCCCGGATGGCATGACCATGGCTTTCTTAACCCTCAATATGGCAGAGATCTTCCATAGCTTTAATATGCGTTCTACTTCAGAATCTATTTTTACAATGAAAGAACAGAACAAGACATTATGGTTTGCCATGGCTGGTTCTCTTATTGTCGCAACAGCTGTGGTAGAGATTCCTTTCATTGCCAATCTTTTTGGTTTCACCTCAGTAGAGTGGAATGAATATCTGACTGCTATCGTGCTTGCTTTCTTGATTATTCCGATTGTAGAAATCCAGAAAGCATGCCGCCGTCATTTCACTTCAGGAAAATAATTCTTGAAATCATGAAGTGAATCTGTTAGTATATCAATTGCGTCCTGGTAGCTCAGCTGGATAGAGCTCCCGCCTTCTAAGCGGACGGTCAGGAGTTCGAATCTCCTCCAGGACACCATTGATTGCTGAAATCGCTGGTACTGAAGTGTCAGCGTTTTTTATATCATAAGGAGAATTTATGGCCTCTTACTATGATGAGATCCTGGAAGAAATTCAGGATCTGATGGATGAAAATAAGAATGAAGAAGCCATGCAGATAGTGAAAAAGGAATTATCCATGCCTTATATTCCATCTGATGTAGAGCCGCAGTTAAAGAAACTGAAAAGGGAGTTAGATTACCGCTGTTCTCTTGATCGTCAGCGGACCGAAGTCTCTTCAGATGCTTTATTAGAGAAACTGTATGGTAAAGAAGCCGAACAGCTTTCTGCCGCTGCAGCTTTATCTTCCAGAAACCTAAGGGAATTTCTTCCTGAAATAAAGAATTGGCTGGAAGATAATCCATTCCCTGAAGCAGCTGCTTTGATGATTGAAGCGATAGCTGAACAGGATATCAAGGATGATTTTACATTGCGTACCAATGATGTGGAGTATGACTTCTATGGAGACTCTGTTACACCAGTAGCTGAGTCAGAAGGATTCCTAGAAGCGGATAAGCTTCTCTATGACTGGTTAGGCATGAAACATCCGGATCTTTATGAGATGGCGAGGACATTATTAATTCATGAAGTATATATGTTTCTGCCGTTATCCTATGAAAAAGAAGAAGCTGTGGATCTTGCCTTAGATGTATGTGAGCAGGTCTGTACATTAATGGATTGCCCTGATGTTCTTGAACAAGTACGCAAAAATGCACATCTACAGGCAGGAAATTATCAGAATTAATGGAAATTACGCAAAGAATCATGCAATTTCATAGAAGTTGTGTTTTATCTTTGTTATAATAGTCGGGCACGAAAAATGAAAAGGAGCATAAGACAATGTCAACTTGGACACTGAAAGAAAAATCAACCGGAGATCTGGAAGTTACAATCAAAGGAGAAGAATGGCAGAAGGCTATAGACAAGGCTTTCCGCAAAATTGCAAGAAACGTTACATTAAATGGTTTCAGAAAGGGATCCGCACCATTGGAGCTGGTCGGCCGTCAGGTTCCTGAACAGGACAGAGAAGCACAGGCTGTACAGGACAATGCCAATGACTGGTTAGGCAAGGCATTAGATGAAAATCATCTGGAGCCTATTTCCCAGCCAACATTAGATGTAAAGGCTATGGATCCTAATTCTGTTACTCTTGTTTATACATTTGAAGTTATGCCTGAAGTAACTGTTAAGGATTACAAGGGTCTCAAATATGACAAGCAGGATACGGAAGTCACAGATGATGATTTCAACAAAGAACTTGATCATATGAGAGAGACATACGCTGATCTTGAGACAAAGGAAGGCGCAGCTGAAAAGGGAGATACAGTCAATATTGACTATGAAGGATTCAAGGATGATGTTGCCTTTGAAGGCGGCAAGGCTGAAAACTACAACCTCGAACTTGGTTCCGGTTCCTTCATCCCTGGTTTTGAAGATCAGCTGATCGGCACAAAGGCTGGCGATGAAAAGGATGTCAATGTTACATTCCCTGAAGATTATCACGCTGATGACCTCAAGGGTGCCAAGGCTGTATTCAAGGTCAAGGTAAACGATGTCAAGACAAAGGTTCTTCCTGAAGTAGATGATGACTTTGCCAAGGATGTCAACATTCCTAATGTTGAAACAGCTGAAGATCTGAAGAAGACCATCCGTGAAAGAATGGAATCTGAAAAGAAGAACACAGCTGATACAAACAGAGACAACCAGCTGATGAATCAACTGATTGATAACACAGAAGTTGATCTTCCTGATGCATTAGTCAACAACGAAGTCAGAAATCAGATCAATGAACTGAACAGTCAGGTACAGCAGTATGGTATGTCTTTGGATCAGTATCTGAAGATGGCTGGTACAACATTAGATAAGCTGCAGGAACAGTACAGAGAACCTGCCCGTCGCAATGTTATCGCAAGACTTGCATTAGAACAGGTCGCTAAGCTTGAAAACATTGAAGCTACGGATGAAGATGTTGATAAGGAAGTCAAGAACATTGCTGATCAGTATGGCATGAAGCCTGAAGAAGTTAAGAGCCTTGTCAGTGAAGATATGCTGAAGCAGGATGTTCTTAATGAAAAGGCATTTGATTTCATTAAGGAAAATGCAGTAGAAACAGAACCTTCTAAAGAAGAAAATAAAGAAGAAGCTGCTGAATAAGTGAATTGTTTAAAATAAGACGCTCAGCGTCTTATTTTAGAAATGAGATATTGTTAGGAAAAGGAGGTGCTTATATGAGTGAAAATACGCATGTACGTGTACCGCTTGTATGTACACGTGGTGTGATCGTATTCCCGGGTCAGGATGTCATGGTTGAAGTTGGCCGCAATATTTCCATCAATGCGGTGAATGAATCTTCAGAGAAATATGACTCCATGGTATTTGTTGTATGTCAGAACGATATCATGGTAGATAATCCTACCCAGAAAGATATGTATGAAGTCGGTACACTTTCCAAAATCAAAGTCATCAGAAAAAAAGAAGGCTTCTTAAGAGTTACGTTTACCGGTATGCAGAGAGCAAAGCTTGTTAATGTAGAAAAAACCGGTGATCTGATGATGGCTGATATTGAGATTCTTCATGATGTACAGGGTGATCAGACGGAAGAGATGGCTCTGATCAAGAAGATAATCAATGAATTTGAAAAGGTATCCAATCTTTCTTCTGCTTTCCCGGCTGATGTACTCCACCAGTTCTCACAGGGTGTTTCCGCTGTCACTCTGACAGATCAGTTTGGTCAGTACTTTATGATGGATCAGGAAACCAAGCAGAAGTTATTAGAAACATTAGATGTCAATGAAAGAATGCTTCAGATCATTGCCGAGCTTGAAAAACAACAGAGTTTCAATGAACTGGAATCTTCCATCAATAATAAAGTCAGAGAAAAGATAGATGACAGCCAGAAAGAATACTATCTCCGTGAAAAGCTGAAGACTATCAAAGAGGAACTTGGCGATATCACCAATATGACAGATGATGCAACCAAGTTAAGAGAAACTATCGAAAACAACCCGTATCCTCAGCATGTCAAAGACAAGGCTCTGGAAGAGTTACAGAGATATGAGATGTTACCGCCGGGAAGTGGTGAGGCAAGTGTAGAAAGAAGCTACCTTGACTGGCTGCTCAAGGTTCCATGGTGGCAGGAAACCAAGGATTGTGAAGATCTGAAGAAAGTAAGAGAAGTACTGGATGAAGATCATTACGGTCTTGAAAAGGTAAAAGACAGAATTATGGAATACCTTGCGGTCAAGCAGATGACAGGTACATTAAATGCACCGATTATCTGTCTTGTAGGTCCTCCTGGAGTAGGTAAGACTTCTCTTGCCAAATCTATCGCCAGAGCCCTGGATCGTAAGTTTGTAAAGATGTCTTTAGGCGGGGTAAAAGATGAAGCTGAAATCAGAGGTCATCGCAGAACATACTTAGGTGCGTTACCAGGCAGAGTCATTCAGGGAATGGATAGAGCAGGTGTCATTAATCCTGTCTTCCTGATTGATGAAATTGATAAGATGGGTGCTGATTATAAGGGTGATCCTTCCGATGCATTACTTGAAGTACTGGACCCTGAACAGAACTCTGTATTCTCTGATCATTATCTGGAAGAACCATATGATTTATCCAAGGTTATGTTTATTGCGACAGCTAACTACCTTGAAAACATTCCGGCTCCATTAAGAGACCGTCTTGAAATCATTGAACTTCCTTCCTATACAGAAATAGATAAGGTACAGATTGCCAAGGATCATCTGATTCCAAAGCAGATCAAGGCAAATGGTTTAAAGCCATCACAATTCCATCTTAAGGATAAGGAAATTCTGTATCTGATCCGTCACTACACAAGAGAAGCAGGTGTCAGACAGTTAGAAAGAGTGATTGCCTCCTTATGCCGTAAGACTGTTCTTGAAATCTTAAGAGATGGCAAGAAGTCCATGACAATGACGGAAAAGAACATCAAGAAGATGCTTGGTAAGGAACTGTTTGAATACGGCAACAAGGAAAAGAAGAACCAGGTTGGCTGTGTAACCGGTCTTGCCTATACAGAGTTTGGTGGCGATGTATTGCAGATAGAAGTCAATTACTTTGAAGGCAAGGGTAATCTTGTGATTACCGGTCAGTTAGGTGATGTTATGAAGGAATCCGCAGAGATTGCCTTAGACTATGTCAAGGCACATGCCAAGGAACTTCATATCGATCCTAAGTTCTTTGATAAGCATGATATTCATATCCATGTACCGGAAGGTGCAGTTCCTAAGGATGGTCCTTCTGCTGGTGTTACTCTGACAACTGCAATTGTCAGTGCTTTAACAAATACACCAGTTCATAATGATCTTGCCATGACTGGTGAAGTGACATTACGCGGTAATGTTCTACCAATCGGCGGCTTGCGTGAAAAGTCCCTTGCGGCTAACAGAGTCGGTATCCATAAGATCCTGATTCCTAAGGATAATATGAGAGATCTCGATGATGTACCGGAAGTTGTCAAGAAGTCCATTGACTTTGTACCGATGGAGAATGTATCACAGGTACTGCAGGAAGCATTGGTGAAATAATGCAGTCCCATGATGCGAAGCTTTTGAAAAGTGCCGCTAATGCATCACAATGGCCTGATCATGAATTACCTGAAATAGTCTTTGCCGGCCGCTCCAATGCCGGTAAGAGTACGTTGATCAATGCTTTGACGAACCGTAAGAATCTTGCTTATTCCGGTAAGACACCTGGCAAGACAAGATTGTTAAACTTCTTTGAAGTCGATCACAGAGTCGTCTTTACCGATGCGCCAGGCTATGGCTATGCAACAAGTGATGAGAAAAGTGCACTTGCCTTTGGCAAGTTACTGGAACCATATTTTGAACATCGTGAAAATCTCAAGGGTATGATTCTTGTCTTAGACGCAAGAAGAACACCGACAGAAGAAGATCTCGATATGATCAATTATGGAAGAAGTGCACATCTGTCGATTATCTGTGCATGTACCAAGTCTGATAAGGTCTCTTATGGCAAATATACAGCGAATGCGAGAAAAATCGCAGAAACACTGCAGTTACCTATTTCTGCATTAATACCAGTTGATGCCATACATAAAAAAGGTATCGACGATATCTGGCAGAGAATTGATCAGATGATTGCTTCATAACCCGAGCTGGACTCTTATCAGAGTCTCAGCTCTTTTTTATCTCTGGCAGTGTTGTGATAGAATAGTTGTGTATGAAGGAAGAGTGTTATGAAAGTTATGATAGCTGCCGGAGGAACCGGTGGTCATATATATCCAGCCCTGGCATTAGCTGAGGTATTAAAGAAAAAGGAACCGGATTCTGAAGTCATATTCTTTGGATCCGATGACCGTATGGAAGCAAAAGTCATCCCTGAACATGGCTATAAATTCTATGGCATGCATGTCGCAAGTACATATGGCGGCATAGGCAATAAGATTAAATCTGTTTTCAGCATGATGAAAACACAGAAACAGGCAGAAAAGATATTACAGAAAGAAAAACCAGATATCTGTGTCGGTTTTGGCAATTACATATCTGTACCATTAATTCAAGCTGCTCATCATCTGCATATTCCAACAATGATACATGAACAGAACTCCTTTGCGGGAAAAGCAAACCGATTTCTTTCTGATAAAGTTGATGCGATTGTCGGCTGTTATGAAAGCAACTTAAAGGAAATGCCGAAAGAAAAACAGAGAATCCTTGGTAATCCTGAGGCAACCCTTGCGGCAGATACCGTATTTGATCCGGATATGCTTGTGAAGATGGGATTAAGTTTGGATAAGCCATTTGTCATATTCATGATGGGTTCATTAGGAAGCTCATCTGTATCAGAAGTAATTGATCAGGCATGTCCGTTATTTGATGATTCTTATCAATGCATTATCGCATCTGGTACAAGCAATGATTATCAGTTCCACTATGCATCAAATGATCATATCAAAATAGTGGAATATGTTGATGGCAAGGCTATGTTAAAAGGATGTGCACTTGCTGTATTAAGAGCTGGTGCTACAACGATGGCTGAAGTGGGTTCAATCGGATGTGCATCCGTATTGATTCCGTCTCCTTATGTACCGAATAACCATCAGTTTTATAATGCCTCTGAGCTTGTTAAGAAAGATGCGGCAGTTATGATTGAAGAGAAAGATCTTACCCCGCAATTATTAGCCGATACAGTTAATGGCCTTATGAAAGATACTGATAAACTTCAGAAGATGCGTGACAATGCAAAGAAGCAGGGAAAACGTGATGCGGCATATCAGATGATAGACTGGATGGAGGAACTTATTCATGATTGATATATACAGACAGCTTTCACAGATTGCAGAAACAGAAAAAGATATGCCATTATCTTCCATGACCACATTACGTATTGGCGGTTATGCAAGATATGTCGTCTATCCAAACAGTGATATTGCCCTGGATCTGATCATCCGTTTAATCCATGAGAATCATTTATCCTATAAGCTGATTGGCAAGGGTTCTGATCTTTTATGTTCTGATGATGACTATGATGGTATTGTTATCAGACTAGACAGATACTTTAACAATGCCTATTTTAAGGATAATGAAGTAACTGTACAGGCAGGCTGTTCTACGATAGCTTTAGCTGTACAGGCAATGAAAAACGGTTTATCCGGATTAGAGTTTGCGTCAGGTATCCCGGGTACGGTAGGCGGAGCTGTATTCATGAATGCGGGTGCGTATCGTGCCAGTATGAGTGATATTGTCAAAGAAGTATTTATCTATCGCAACGGCAGATTAGAGTGGATTCCTGGTGATGAATGTCACTTTACATATCGCCATTCCTGTTTCCATGATCATCCAGACTGGATTGTCCTGGCCGCAAGATTATCTTTGACTCCTAAGGATTCCAGGGAAATCAATGATCTGATGCAGAACAGAAGACAGCGCCGTCTTGCTTCACAGCCATTAGAATATCCTTCCTGCGGTTCTGTATTCCGTAATCCGGAAGGAACCAATGCATGGCAGTTAATTGATGGTATAGGTTACAGAGGAAAAGAGATTGGTGGTGCCTGTGTATCACCAAAGCACTGCAACTTCATCATCAATAAGAATCATGCGACTGCACGGGATTATATTCAGTTAGTTGAAGAGATTCAGAAAGCTGTTAAAGAAAAATATGGTATTATGCTTGAGACTGAAATGGAGAAATTCAATTGGAAATAAGTCGAAAGAAAAGGAATACACAAACTGAACCAGAAGTACCGGAAGGGGTACAGGAAATATTTGACCGTGAAAGAAGAAAGAAGAGTCTTCTGCATTTTCGTTCCAATGAACCTGCTTTATTAAAATGGAGTATGTTTTTAGGTACTGTTGCAGTCATATGCATATACTTTCTGACTTCTGCATCAAGAGTTCATAATATTCATGTATCAGGAAATCATTATCTGGATTCATCCTATATTTCAGAAGTTTCTGGTATTCATGAAGATTCACCATATTATGCATCTATACTTCCGATAACAGTATGGAAGCTGGAAAGAGATCCGATGATTGCGGATGCACATGTACACCTGGAAGATGACGGTATTGTTTCTATAGAGATCAAAGAAAAGAAACCGGTAGGCTACCGTTATGATAAAAAGGCAGTCATTCTCTTAAGTGATAATACTACCGCAGAACTGAAGTCAGAATATCTGAATATTATTGCCAGTGTACCGTTGGTAACCGGTTTTACAACCGGGGAACAGACCCGTCTTTTTACCAAGGCATTTGAAAATGTAGATTCTTCTGTTATAGAAGAAATCGCAGAGATATCCCAGTTTTCATTAGGTTATGATGATGAAGCCATGAAAATATTAATGCGTAACGGTGGCTACTATATTGGCAGCTACAGAAATCTCGATAAGCTGTCACGTTTTGATGCAATTTATTCACAGATGTCAGATAAGTCTAAATGTATATCAGGTAGTGACAATACAAATTATGCCTATTCTGAAACCTGTCCATGGAATGAAACAAAGACAGCTGTTGAATACTGGACAGATTCAGATGGCAATGTTATCAAGAATCAGTATGGGGATGAAGTTGTAAAGCATTATTATACGGATGAAAACGGCAATCAGGCCCTTGATTCTAACGGAAATCCGATCCCGATTCCAATTGATAATCAGGGTAATGAAACTCCGGATGAAGACTTCCTGGATCATTACGCGTCTGGATATTACGCGACTGGCCAGCTGGTTTTACCGGATGGTGCAGAATAAAAGATGTTGCAAGTGGGGTTTGTCTGATATAATTTATAAGTTATTAAGGAGCTGATTTCATGGCAGTTGAAAAGAAAACAAATTATGGAAGCATCTCTGTATCTGATGAGGCAATAGCTTCATTAGCCGGTGGTGTGATTACAGAGTGCTATGGTGTTGTCGGCATGGCCAGCAAGCAGGTATTAAGAGACGGCTGGTCAGAACTATTAAAGAAGGAAAACTATGCCAGAGGCGTAGTAATCAAAGACACAGATAACGGACTTGTTGTGGATCTGTATATTATCGTCAGTTTCGGCGTCAAGATTACCGAGGCAGTCCGTGAAGCACAGAAAAAAGTCAAATACGTTCTTGAAAAGACATTACAGCAGGATATTTTATCTGTAAACGTCTTTGTTCAGGGCGTTCGCGTGCTGAATTAACAGGAGAACGTAAATGGAAAAGATAAATGGTAAAGAATTCAAAGGCATGCTCATAAGTGCATGCAATAACCTGAATGCACATAAGAAAGATATTGATGCGTTGAATGTATTCCCGGTACCTGATGGAGATACCGGTACAAATATGTCATTAACGTTCACAAATGGTATCAGTGAAGTGCAGAAGAGTGGTTCTGATGATCTGAAAGTCATTGCCAAGACACTATCCCGTGGTCTTCTGATGGGCGCAAGAGGTAACTCTGGTGTTATTCTCTCCCAGATCTTCAGAGGTATTTATCAGTATATTGGTGAAAGAGATTCCTTAAATGCACAGGAATTCTCTGATGCTTTATTAAATGGTTCCAAACTTGCTTATAAAGCAGTTATGAGACCTACGGAAGGGACCATCCTGACCGTTATCAGAGAGTCTTCTGAAGCAGGCTCTGCATATCTTACAGATCATGGCGATGCGGATATCAATCAGGTTATGGATGCCGTATTAAAAGAGGCAGAAGCATCCCTTACAAGAACACCTGATTTATTACCTGTCTTAAAGGAAGCACATTGTGTAGACTCAGGTGGTGCAGGTTTAGTCAAGGTATTTGAAGGTTTCATGGCGTATCTCGATGGCAAGCCTGTCACTGAGGAAACTGTTGAAGAAGAAAAGAAAGAAACAAAGAACGAACATGCGTCCGGCTATCGTACAGAATTCATTCTGAAATTTGACAGCAAACATGCCAAGTCATTCAATGAAGGCCGTTTCCGTAAATCCACGGAACAGCTTGGCAACAATCTGACTCTGAAAGTATCAGAAGATGGCATTGCGGTTCGTATTAATACCATGACGCCAGGTGAAGTATTAATGCTAGCGGAAAGATATGGTGTTTTCACAAAGGTACAGATTGAAAATATCCAGGATAATCTGAATCCTTCCATTATCGATGAAACAGAAGATAAGGAAGAACAGACAGAAAAGAAGGAATACGGCATTATCTCCATCGCAGCTGGTGAAGGCTTAAAGCAGTTATTTACAGACTATCGTACTGACTATGTAGTCAGTGGTGGTCAGACGATGAATCCTTCTACAGAGGATATTGTCAGTGCTATTAAGAAGGTTAATGCAAACCATATCTTTGTATTGCCGAATAACTCCAATATCATCATGGCTGCCAATCAGGCCGCAGAAGTCATTGAAGACAAAGATGTTATCATTCTTCCTACAAAGTCTCTATTAGAAGGATTAAGTGCATGCATTAACTTCAATCCTGATGATGATCTTGAAAGCAATAAGGCTGCTATGACAGATGCTATAGAACATGTAAAGAGTGGCTCTGTCACATATGCCATCAAGGATACAGTTGTGGACGGCAGAGAGATCCATGAAGGTGATTACATGGGCTTGCTTGAAAAGAACATTGTCATCACTTCCAAGGACAAGATAGAGACAGCTAAAGAGCTCATCAAGAAAATGATGGATGATGACAGTGAGATTGTCACACTGTTAAAGGGTGAAGATGCCAAGGACAGTGAGGCAGAAGAGCTGAAGACATTCATTGAAGACAATTGGGATGTGGATGTTGATCTCCAGGATGGCGGTCAGCCAGTATACTGTTTCTTAATTGGTGTTGAATAAGCTATAGGAGTACTGTTTGATGCAGTGCTCTTTTTTTTCTTGTCTCTGTTATAATGAACACATATGGATCTGCAGGATAAATCACTAAAATTAACGCCAAAACGCATTGAAGCCATGCATAAGCTTGGTATCTATGATACCGATGCCTTGTTTTCCTATTACCCATACCGTTATGACATCATGCAGGCAAAACCATTTGAAGACTGGCAGCTTAAGGAAAAGGTAGTCTTTGAAGCTTCTGTAGCTTCAAAGATATCCAATTGGAAACATGGCTATCTCACAACATCTTATTTTGATGTAGAAATGCAGGATCGTATCATCAAGATTACAATCTTTAACAGACCATGGGCTTCCCGTTTAAAAGAAGGACAGCTTATTACCGTTCAGGGTATTTATCAAGGAGGCAGTAAGGTTACCGCCACTAACTATGATTTAAAACCTTTGAAAGATCATGATCCGATTACACCCGTCTATGCCACCAAGGAAGGCATCCAGCAGAGAACCATCCGGGCTGTCATTCATCAGGTTTATGAAACCTTGCAGAATGAAATCTATGATGATGTACCAGAAAAGTATATCTCTCATTATCGTTTATTAAGAAAAAGTGAAGCTTTACGAAGAATCCATTTTCCTTCTTCTGAATCAGATGTCATCAGTGCAAGAAGAACATTAAAATATGATGAGTTTCTGCATTACTTTACTTCTGCGGCATTAATCAAAGAAGATGAACAATACAGCATCTATAAACAGCCTGTACACATTGATGAAAAGAAAGTACAGGCAATGATAGCTTCACTTCCTTTTGAACTTACCAGAGACCAGAAACAGGCATTAAAGGATATTCTTCATGACATGAGCAGTATCCATCCGATGTATCGTCTGATTCAGGGAGATGTAGGCTGTGGCAAGACAGCTGTAGCTGCACTTGCCTTATATGCATGCGCTGAGGCAGGAAGACAGGGGGCTTTACTTGCACCAACGGAAATTCTTGCAAGACAGCATTATGATTCTTTAACATCCATGTTTCATGATACTTCCTTAAAGATAGAAGTACTGTATTCCGGGTTAAGTAAAGATACGAGAAGTCAGATATTGGAAGATGTGAAAGATGGTACCTGTGACATCCTGATCGGAACCCATGCCTTGTTACAGGAAGATGTTATCTTTCATGATCCGGGTCTGGTTGTCGCAGATGAGCAGCAGCGCTTTGGTGTAGAACAGCGAAAGGCATTACGTATGAAAGGAAATAATCCTGACTTTCTTTTGATGAGTGCTACCCCGATTCCAAGAACCCTGGCATCAGCCTTATATGGGGATATGGATATCTCTACAATTGAAACCATGCCGAAAGGAAGGATTACACCAGAGACAAAACTCATTGAAGAAAACAGCTTCCGCTCGGTATTGCAGGAGGTAGAAGATATTCTTTATAAAGGACATCAGCTGTATGTGATATGTGCTGCTGTAGACAAGAATGAAGACTACCATGCCCGTAATGTACAGGATACAACCAATGCATTAACAAAGCTTTTCAAGTCTTACAAGGTTTCCATGCTGCATGGACGCATGTCATCAGAAGAAAAAGAAACTGTCATGAAAGACTTTGCGGAAAACAAGACTCAGGTACTTGTTTCTACTACAGTTGTAGAAGTTGGTATGAATGTAGTCAATGCGACCGGTATGATTATCTATGATGCAGACAGATTCGGTCTTTCCCAACTGCATCAGCTAAGAGGACGTATCCAGAGAGGTAATGAGAAAGGGCATTGCTGGCTATTGACAGAAAGTAAGGATCCGGCTGTTAAAGAACGTTTAAATGTACTGGTGAAGTCTAATAATGGCTTTGAGATTTCGTATGAAGATTTACGATTAAGGGGACCAGGTGATATACTGGGTACGAGACAAAGTGGTCTGCCTGACTTCATGCTTGGTAATCTTGCCGAAGATACAAATATGATCCACGCAGCGCAGAATGATGCTAAAGAAATTGTTCAGCATTCAGATAATCCTGACTTCATGGCAATTATTGAAGTATGCAGAAAAAGAAATACTGAACAAAGCAGGTATATAGATTGAAGGTGTACACAATGGATATTACAGAATGGCTTGCGAGCAGAGGCATCCATGTAAACAATGACAAAATGATTCATCAGGCTTTCATGCATTCTTCTTATGCACATGAGCATAAGAAGTTTCACGATAATGAACGGCTGGAATTCATGGGCGATGCGGTATTGCAGTTATGGAGCAGTAATGCCATATGGCCTCTGAACCTCAGCGAAGGTCAGATGACAAGATTAAGAGCACAGCTGGTATGTGAGAAGGCGCTTGCCATCTATGGCCGTGAAATGCATTTAAATGACTTCCTGTTACTTGGAACCGGAGAAGAAAGAAGCGGCGGCCGCAACAAGGACGCGATTATCGCAGATGCCTTTGAAGCTTTCTTAGGTGCCTTATTC
The DNA here is from genome assembly GCA_019415435.1 of Erysipelotrichaceae bacterium. Lineage (GTDB taxonomy): Bacteria > Bacillota_I > Bacilli_A > Erysipelotrichales > Erysipelotrichaceae > Bulleidia. Next base: position 69,320 of record DXZE01000002.1, on the reverse strand, counting down.
CTGGATCAGGGAATGCCAGCTGTAAATAATATTTTAAATGAATGCATTACACCGCGCCTGGCACATCCGGAGGATGTCGGTATCATTCATGATTACAAGACAAAGCTGCAGGAATATGTACAGGCTGATTCCAGACGTACCGTACATTATGAATTAGTCAGTGAAAAAGGACCTGCCAATAATCCGGAGTTTGTTATGAATGCCATGGTGGATGGTTTAGTCATGGGAACAGGCAGTGGTGTATCAAAGAAACAGGCTGAACAGAATGCAGCGAGAAATGCATTCGCGAAACTAGCAAAATAGTAAGAGGTGAAGACGATGAAAATTACAGAAATGCGTACTTATGTCATTGACGGCATGCTTGATGAAAAGTTTCTGAAGCTCTATGGTGCCTTGGACATCATGGAACAGAGGAAACGCTATGATGACATTCTTGCCAAAGCATTAAAGCTTTATGGTGATCAGGAAGCGAGAATCTATTCTGCCCCAGGCCGTACTGAGGTCGGTGGAAATCATACCGATCATCAGCTTGGTAAGGTAGTAGGTGCTTCCTTAAACCTGGATGTAGTAGCAGTTGTTATTCCTACAGATGACAATGTTGTCAGATACGCATCCAGGGGCTTTGAAGTAAAACCTGTAGATGTAAGTGACCTGGAAGTTCATCCGGATGAGAAGAACTCTACCGAGGCTTTAATCAGAGGTGTAGCAGCTGGTTTAAACAAGCGTGGGTATAAAGCAGGCGGCTTTGAATGCTATGCAGAAAGTGATGTTATACCGGGCGGCGGCATGTCATCTTCGGCAGCCTTTGAAGTATTGTTAGGCACCGTCTTCAATGATCTGTATAACGATAACAAGGTATCTTCTGAAGATATCGCAAAGATCGGTCAGTATTCTGAAAATGTTTATTTCATGAAAGCTTCCGGTCTTCTGGATCAGATGTCTTGTTCGGTAGGTTCTTTTGCCTTCATGGACTTCAAGGATCCTGAAAATCCAATCGTTAGAAAAGTAGACTTTAATCCGGCTGATTATGGCTATGATCTGATTCTGACAGATGTCAAGGCATCCCATGCGGATCTTTCTGATGAATATTCCAAGGTACCAGCTGAGATGCGTTCGGTCGCAGAAGTATTAGGTCATAAGGTCTTAGGTGAAGTCAGTAAGGAAGATGTCATTTCCCATGTGGCAGAAATCCGTGAAAAGTGTGGTGACCGTGCTTTCTTAAGAGCCTATCACTTTGTCAATGAAACACAGCGTGCCGAAGATGAGGCAAAGGCATTAAATAAAAAGGATATCAAGACTTTCTTAAAACTTGTGCGTGAGTCTGGCCGTTCTTCCTGGATGTACTTGCAGAACATCAGTGCTCCTGGTGATGACAAGCATCAGGCGGTTGCGGTAGGTCTTGCCTTAAGTGAATATGTCATTGGTGAAGATGGTGCTTACCGTGTCCATGGCGGTGGCTTTGCCGGAACCATTCAGGCATATGTAAAGCATGAAAAGAGAGATACCTACATCAAGACGATGGAAAGTGCATTTGGCAAAGGATGCTGCTATATCCTGCGTATCCGTGAAGTCGGTGGTATCCGCGTAGAATAATGAATTTCAAGGAAAAGGCGTTTTATACAAAACGTCTTTTTCTATGTCAAGACTGCTTTTTGCATGTTTCTGTTTTATAATGTCATCTGTATTATGAGTCTGTTATTAAAAGATATAGCTGATGGCATCTTATGCAATGGATTAGATCATCTGGATCAGTGCGAAGTTATGGCAGTCCGTTTTTATCGTGAAGATAACCGGTTAGAAATGGATCTGCGCAATGACTCTGTGCTTCCTTTTGCGACATACAGTGGTATTGCCTATCAGATTGAAAATATTACCGGATCAAAGACCGTGATCCATGTACAGTGTGATCATCCTTCTGTGAATGCAGGTGAAATCCGTAATTATCTGAGCTATTTTGCCAGAATTTCGCCAGATTATGCATTAGTCGCAGAGAATGTTTTTACCTATGATTCTGATAAGAATACCATTCGTTTCTTAATGAATGATGAGCTTTCCTTACAACAGGCTTCTGCATATCTGGATGGTATTGAAAAATATCTCAATAGCATTGGCTGTAATGACATTCATGCAGAATGTGTTGTCAAGGAACCTGAACAGGTACAGGTTAAGGAAGTAGTCATGAACAAACTCCCTGATCCTACTCCTGCACCAGCACCACATCCTCAGAAGAAAAGCTATTATCGTACAAAGCTTGAAGACTATACAAGAATAGATTTAAAGGACATCCAGGATCCGATTAATGACATTCAGTTTGAATGTGATATTTTCGATGAAGAAGATACTGAAATAAAGAAGACCGGCAGAATCATCCAGCAGCTTTCTGTTTATGATGGTACAGATGCCATCATTGTCAAACGTTTTGAAGGCCATGGCTTAACCAGAGAAGTACTAAAAGAAGTAGGTGTTGGGGACAGAGTCAGAATCTATGGAAAAATAGACTATGATAATTTTTCCAAAGATTTAGTATGCATGGCACAGGAAATCACCAAACTGGAAAAGAAGAATCCTGTGGATACTGCCGATAAAAAGAGAGTGGAATTCCATATGCATACATACATGTCTGAAATGGATGGTGTATGTGATGTCAGAGACATTGTGGATTATGTCTGGAACATCGGTCAGCCTGGTGTCGTTATTACAGACCATGCGGATGTACAGTCCTTTGTAAAAGCTTATAATCAAGCAGCCTCTTTAAAAAAGAGTGATCCTGACAGAGCATTCAAGGTTGGTTTTGGATGTGAAGTCAACATGGCCGATGACCGTCTGTTAATCGTGAGAAATGCGACAGATGATCCAATCGATGATGTGGAATACGTATCCTTTGACTTAGAGACAACCGGTCTTAGTGCCTACTATGATTCCATCATAGAATTTGGTGCAGTTAAGTTAAAGAATGGCGGTGTAACAGATCGTCTTCAGATGTTTGTAAAGCCGCCATTCCCGATTCCGGGATACATTACAAACAAGACCAATATCACAAATGATATGGTAGCGGATGCCAAGCCATGGAGTGAGTGTACAGATATCATCCGTGAGTGGATAGGGGATGATGTACTTGTAGCCCATAATGCGACTTTCGACTATAACTTCATGAATGAAGAAAACAGAAGAATCGGTAAGCCGGCATTTACAAATACAACGATAGATACTCTCGATATGGCAAGAGCTGTTTTAAGAAACAGAAGGGCATATCGTCTTGGCAATATCTCCCGTTATTACAAGGTTCCATATGATGAAGAAGTAGCCCATCGTGCTGACTATGATGCAGAAGCACTCGCTGGTGTATTCTTATGTCTTTTAAAGGATGCGAGAACGCAATGTGGTGTTCAGACCATCAGAGACTTACAGGAAAAGACCCAGGATGATGATGTTTTCAGCAAGGTCAGAAGAAGTCATGCCTGTGTGATTGTAAAAAATCAGCAGGGTATGAAGGACCTCTATGAACTTGTTTCAAAGTCCAATACAAAAACATTAGCTGTTATGGGCAAAGCTTCCAGCAAGGAAGGTACTGATGTCGCAGCTGAAGCCAGAGTATTGCGTGAGGACATCCAGAAGCGCAGAGATAACCTTTTAGTAGGCAGTGCATGCTTAAATGGTGAATTATTTGAGATGGCATGCAATGGTGATGACAGGCGTCTGGAAGAATGCATGAAGTTCTATGACTATGTAGAATTACAGCCATTAGGAAACTATTCAACCAGTATTGTCAGAGGCTCTATTCCTTCTTTAGACAGATTAAAGGATGTCCAGAAGCGTATTATCAAGATGGCGCAGAAGCTGGATATTCCGGTTATCGCAGACAGTGATGCTCACTATTGTACAAGGGATCAGAAGATCTTCAGAGATGTCTATATTATGTCTCAGGGTGTAGGCGGTGCTACGCATCCTCTCTATATCCGTGATGAAGCTCTAAGACGCAGAACAAAGAATCCTGACCAGCATATCCGCTTCACAGAAGAAATGAAAAAGGAATTCAGCTGGCTGGAGGATGAAGATCTGGTTAATAAGATAGTTGTAGAAAATCCATTAAAGTTATTTGAACAGCTGGATGAAAAGGTAAGACCGGTACCATCCGGAACCTTCCCGCCGCATATTGAAAACTCAGGTGAGAAACTCCGTCATATTTGTGAAACAACCGCAAAGAATCTGTATGAATATGAAGGCAAGGTTCCTTCCGAAGTTACAGACAGACTGGAAATGGAATTAGATAACATTATCCGCAATGGCTATGATGTGCACTATTACATAGCCCACTTGCTTGTAAAAAAATCCAATGAAGATGGTTATGTCGTAGGATCGAGAGGATCGGTAGGTTCTTCCTTTACCGCGACAATGTCCGGCATTACGGAAGTCAATGCCTTAAAACCGCATTACTTATGTCCGAAATGTCATTATTCCGAATGGCTGGATGATCCTTCCATTAAATCAGGATTTGATCTTCCTGATAAGAAATGTCCAAAATGCGGTGCCATCATGAAGGGTAATGGACATAACATTCCATTCCAGACTTTCTTGGGATTTAATGCCGATAAGGTCCCTGATATCGACTTGAACTTCTCCAATGAATACCAGTGGCGTGCTCATGAGTTTATCAAGGAAGTATTTGGTGAAGACCATGCTTTCCGTGCCGGGACGATCGGTACTGTCGCTGAAAAGACAGCGTATGGATATGTCTCCGGTTATTGTGAAAAGATGGGTATCGATAATATGCGCAGGACCATGAAAGACTACCTTGCCAAGGGATGTCAGAATGTCAAGCGTACAACTGGTCAGCATCCGGGTGGTATTATCATCGTCCCGGATGAATATGATGCCGAAGACTTTACGCCGGTACAATATCCGGCTAACGATCCTAACAGTGCATGGCTAACTACCCATTACGACTTCCATGATATTCATGATAACGTACTGAAGTTTGATATCCTTGGTCACGTAGATCCTACAGCTGTCCGTTTATTGCAGAGAATTGCCAATGTCAAGCCAATGGATATTCCAATGAATGATCCGGAGACATTGTCACTGTTCTATACAGATGAAGCATTAAAGGCTGATCCACGTATCTATAAAAAAGAAACCGGTGCCTTAGGCTTGCCGGAATTCGGTACCCGTACAACCAGACACGTACTGGAAGAGACAAGACCTCATAAGTTCTCTGAACTTGTCATGATATCCGGTCTTTCCCATGGTACGGATGTATGGGCAGGAAATGCAGAAGCACTCGTACAGGCAGGTCATCCTCTAAGTGAAACCATTGCCTGCCGTGATGATATCATGACTTATCTCCTTGAAAAGAAACTGGAACCTATTGATGCTTTTAAGACAATGGAAGATGTCCGTAAGGGCAGGGGCTTAAGACCGGATCAGGTTGAAAACATGAAGGCTCATAATGTACCTGACTGGTACATTGAATCCTGTAAGAAGATCAAGTACATGTTCCCGAAAGCACATGCCGTAGCTTACGTTATGATGGCTGTACGCATGGCCTGGTACAAGGTACATGAACCGATTCATTTCTATATCCAGTTCTTTACATGCCGCTGCGATGCGTATGAAATCGAAACAATGGTCAAAGGTATTGATGCTGTACGTGCCCGTATGCAGGATATCTCTACTCGTCAGGCAGAGCGTAATCCGGTCAATCCGGTTACCAATAAAGAAAAGGCACTGTATGATACGTTAGAGGTATGTGAAGAGCTCTATGCCCGCGGCTTTAAAATCAAGAATGTAGATCTCTATAAATCCAAAGCAACAGAATTCATTGCGGATCCGGATGATGACAAGGCAATCATACCGCCATTTACTGTTATTGATGGTCTTGGCGCTAACGTTGCCAAATCAGTTGAAGCAGCCAGAAAAAATGCTGAATTCCTTTCCAAGGAAGACCTTGAAAAGAGAACCCAGTTGTCCGCTACATTGATTAAGAAAATGGATTCCATGGGTATATTAGAGGGTATGCAGGATAGAAACCAGATGAGTCTTTTCTAAAGCATGAAGATCATCACTGTCATATCCAAAGCTATAGCCACTAATGGTACAATTGCCCACCAGTAGGCGGATGATGGTTCCATGTGGTAATACATGACATACAGGACCATACATACAACATAAACAAGTATTAAGAGAATCATTGATACTTTCACACAGGATCCGGTTATAAACTGACCGGATCCTGTTACATTAATGAGTTCTGCCATAAAGGCAGCCCATACTGTAATTAATAACAGTTCCGTCGTAACCGGACGATCAAAGAAATGTACCGTGATAAAGGCTGTTACGATATACAGAATAACTGTAGAAACAATAATCCAGCTTCCTTTTATATGCGTTTGTATGGTTTCGTTTGTAAAACCTTTGGCGATCAGGTATACACCCGCAAAGCCTAGTATGAATGTAATGATAAATAAGGTAATACTCAATGGCTGTGCTCTTCTGCAGGCTTTACCTGGCTGATAGCCATTCAGCCAGAAAATAATATAAGATACACAGCATAGACATAAAAATATCAGTCCGGCTTTCCAGAATGTTAAGGAAGAACTTCTGACAATATCTTTCATAAGCAATCCTTCTTTCTGTTTAAGATTATATGTCTGTTAAATAGATATACTATCGGTTCTGTTAGACAAAACACCAAATCTATCATAGAGATTCATCCTTGACAGAACTACCCAACAGATTCATAATGCAGGGGTAAAAGTTGAGATCAGGACATGGTTATATAACTGTGGATGAAGAGAGGATTCCGGGTGGTGTAAGGAATCTGAAGCATTATATGATTACTCCCTGTGAACCGTCCCCGAAAGGGTGTACCGTGTCATCTGCGTTAAAGATAAATTGAGAGCCCGCAAGGGAAACAAGGTGGTACCGCGCTCATCCAGCGTCCTTATGTAATGAGGACGCTTTTTATATGCGTCCTGAGAAGGGAAAAGCAAATGGTTAATTTTAAAGAAGATGAGAATCTCGCAACATTGAATCATTCCTGTGCACACATGATGGCTCATGCCATCAAGCATCTGTGGCCTGAAGCAAAGTTCTGGGTAGGACCAGTTGTAGAAGAAGGCTTCTATTATGACTTTGACTTGGGAGACAAGACAATCACAGATGAAGATCTTCCTAAGATTGAAAAGGAAATGAAGAAGATCGCCAAGGATGGCAAGAAGATTGTCCGTCATGAAATCAGCAGAGAAGAAGCTCTGGAACAGTTCAAGGATGATCCATATAAACTGGATCTGATTACCAGAATGCCAGAAGGAACAAACATCTCCATGTATACGCAGGGCGACTATACAGATCTCTGCCGTGGTCCGCATGTAGATAATGAAAAGATGTGCAGATACTTCAAGCTTATCAAGCATTCCGGTGCTTATTGGAAGGGCGACAAGCATAACAAGGTTCTGCAGAGAATCTATGGTGTATGTTTCCCTACAAAAGAAGAACTGGATGCTTATCTTGCTGAACTGGAAGACGCAAAGCAGAGAGATCATCGTAAGCTTGGCAAAGACTTACAGATGTTCATGTTCTCCGATACTGTTGGCGCAGGTTTACCAATGTATCTGCCAAATGGCTTTACGGTAAGAAGACTGTTATCTGATTACATCATGGATAAGGAACTTGCCCAGGGATATGTTCATGTCATGACACCATCTGTCGCAAGTACAAAACTGTATAAGATTTCCGGACACTGGGATCACTATAAGGATGATATGTTCCCGGCTATGCATGATGAAAAGAGAGATCCTGAAAATGCATATGTCTTAAGACCTATGAACTGCCCGGAACATATGATTATTTATAAGAGCAAGCTGCATTCCTATCGTGACTTACCAGTCCGTATTGCTGAGATTGCCAATGACTTCCGTTTCGAAGCTTCTGGTGCTTTAACAGGTATTGAAAGAGCCAGAGCATTCACCCAGAATGACTCTCATATCTTCTGCCGTCCAGATCAGATCGCATCTGAAATCAAGGATGTCACAAAGCTGATCCTGGATGTTTATAAAGACTTTGGCTTTAAGGAGTATTCTTTCCGTTTATCTCTCCGTGATCCTGAAAATAAAGAAAAGTATTTCGGACATGATGAATTATGGGAAAAGTCAGAATCCGAGCTGAGAAAAGTCTTAAAGGAAATGGGTGTAAACTACTATGAAGCTTTAGGTGAAGCTGCATTCTATGGACCTAAGATTGATGTACAGGTACGTTCTGCTTTAGGTCATGATGTTACTTTATCTACTATTCAGCTTGACTATCAGTTACCGGAAAGATTTGAACTGGAGTATGTAGACAGCGATGGATCCAGAAAGCGTCCGGTTGTTATTCACCGTGCTATTCTTGGTTCCCTGGATCGTTTCATTGCCTTCTTACTGGAGGAAACAAAGGGTGTTCTGCCGCTCTGGTTAGCTCCAAAGCAGGTAGTTGTCATTCCTGTTTCCCCAGAAGCACATTCTGAATATGCTCAGAAGATTGTTGATAATCTGAAGGCTATGGGCGTAAGAGCTTCCCTGGATAACCGTAATGAGAAGCTTGGCTATCGTATCAGAGAAGCACAGACCAGCAAGGTTCCGGTAGAGATTGTCATAGGTGATGGGGAAGTCGCAGATAACAGTGTAACAGTCCGTCACTATGGTTCCAAGGAACAGACAAAAATGTCAGCCGAAGACTTCTATAAGGAATTAAGAGAACAGATCGCAAATAAAAAGTGAATAAAGAAGATACGCCATAACAGCGTATCTTTTTTATAATACTGATAGAAAGCAGGTAAATATTATGAATGATAACAGAATTGCAATGATAGCCATTGTCGTAGAAAACCCGGATAGCACACATGCATTAAATGAGGTATTACATGAATATGCACCATATGTCATAGGAAGGATGGGTGTACCTTACCATAAAAGAAATATTGCCCTTATTTCCATAGCGATAGATGCACCATCTGAAGTCATCAGTGCACTCACCGGGAAAATGGGCAATATTGATGGATTGAATGTTAAAACAGCTTATTCAAAAATTTGATTTATTCTCTGTGCAAAGCATCGATCGGATTCATCTTTGCGGCCTTATGAGCTGGTAAAAAACCAAAGAGAATTCCTATTCCAACTGAGAAGCCGAAGGCTATAAGCATCCATGGAATACTGATTGCAAAGTCCAGAGTAAGAAACAGGGCAATTAATCTGCCTGCACCTATACCAAGGATAATACCGATGATGCCACCGACACTTGTCAGTACTGCAGCTTCGGTAAGAAACTGATTCATAATGTTTTTTGGTCTTGCGCCAAGAGCCTTTTTTAAACCAATCTCAGGCGTTCTTTCTGATACCGATACAAGCATGATATTCATAACCCCGATACCTCCAACCAGTAATGATAAAGAGGCAATGGATACTAATAATGCGGTTAAGGCAGTTGTCAGCTGTTTGAGACTATCCGCACCCTGTGAACTTGAAATAGCCGCATATTGTGCATTTGTACTTGTATTGTAAGAATTTAACAGATCAGAAACCTGTGTGCCTGTTTCCTGCATATTCTTTGTTTCATCTGCTTGTACGGCAATACCCTGCGGTTCATCAAAGTAACCGATTAATGGCCAGCATCCATACGGTACATATACAACACCACTTCCACCAGCTGTATAGGTTGCATTGTAGTAATCTGATTCACTTTCATAATCTTCTTTCTTATCCGGCGTACGGTTAATGACACCAATGATCTGAAATGGATCCTGTCCGATTTCTATAATCTTATTCACAGCATTTTTAGAAGATCCGAATAAATACGAGGCAGCTTTAGTATCCAATACACAAAGCTTTTCACTGCTTTTGGCTTCCTTAACAGAGAATACTCTGCCACTAGCCAATGCACTGTCAATCGTATGGAAATAATTGGCATCCACACCATAGAGAGCAGGGGAACCAAGACTCTGATTCTGATAGAATACCGATGCATCAGAACCATAGGCACGACTGTAGAATACAGACGCATCTTTGACATGTTCCATACTTTTAATACTTTGTAAGGCATCATCCGATATTGGTCTGAAACCAGAAGGAACACTGTCTGCACTATAGTAATTTAAAGATGCCGGCATATCCGGATTATTGTTATTCACGACTTCTACATTGACAACATTATTGCCCGAACCAACAAGACTCTTTTGTAATTTTCTGCTTGTTCCTTCAACAATCGATACAATTGCCAGTATGGAAGCTATACCGATAATCACACCCAGCATGGTCAGAAAGGAACGCATCTTATGATGCATGATGCCACGTAATGACAAGCGTATATTTTCTATCATGATTTCACGTTCCTTTCCTTAAAATCCTAATATATTTGTCTGTATGTTTTCAGTTGTCTCATTGCCTTCATATGCTTTCTTTCCATATGGGAAGGCAATCTTATCTGATTTCTTCAATCCCTTTGTGACAATCAAAGTTTCCGGATCACCAGAAGAAGGGGTAATCTCTACATTCTGACGTTTCAGTTTTC
>DXZE01000002.1:42715-58771 GCA_019415435.1 Erysipelotrichaceae bacterium | reverse complement strand
TTTTCCATGATTATCGATAAATGTATAGGCACCTTTCTCATCCATTCTGATATAGGCACGGGATAAAAATATCATCTGATCATGTCCATCTTCTGCAGACTGGTATTCAATCGAATCTCCGGCATTGAATCCATCCGGATCATCTAATACAGCCGTAAAAGGATAATACGTTGTATTACTATTGGCAGAGCCATAGGCAGATATCTGACCAGACTGATCCGGAAAGGAAGATATCGAAAGAAGTGAAGCTTCTGATTCATTACCTGTTACAACGTCTGTAACTTTGATTCTGTCTCCTTCTTTGACTTTTCCAATATCAAATTCAGATACACCGCCCATGGCAGATACACCGCCTGAAGCAGAAATAACGATATAAGGCTTGCCTTCCTGAATAGAAGTGTCTGGATCATGAATGAATGCGACAGTTCCATTCATACCTGCTTTCACAACTGCATCATTGACCTTATCTTGCGCTGTTTTCAAAGCTTCATTAGCCGAAGTAACCTGATTTTGTGCCTTCATTACCGCAACCTGCTGGTTACGCAACAATGATGCCTTGTCACTTTCTGTAACAACCGTACTTAACGAATTGGACGCATCTTCATAGGCTTTATTAGCATAATCTGCCTTATTCTGTAAACTTTGGATCTGACTCTGTTCTTCACTTGTATAATTGCCATTTACAAAATTGTCATAGGCTTCTCTACGCTGTTTGGTAACAGCATCTCTTGTATCGTTAATATTCTGCATGAGATCATTCAGATGTCCTGATATATACATCTGCATGCCTTCCATATCTCCAGAGGCACTATAGGTATCTATCTGTGCCTGTTCTTCTTGTGAATAAATACCATTCGAGAAGTTTTCATAAGCAGTCTGTGCATTTACAACAGAAGGGTCAGAGTCAACATCGAATATATTCTGTAATAACTCATCCGCATGTTCACTCTGATAATCCTGTACAGCCTGTTCTGCTTCACTTGCTTTTTCAGAAAGAGTATTCAGATTATCAGAACTCTGTTTCCTGGAAGAATCGGATACAGCTTTGATATCTGTTATCTGGTTCAGTTTCTTCTGTTCTCTTTTTAGTAAAGTCTGCGCCTGTTGTAAGGAGAGTTGTTCCTGTTCCAAATTTAATTCTAAAGAAGAGGCATCATAACTGAATAACTTCTGATCTTTTGTGACTGTATCACCTGCATTGACATAGACTTCTGCGACTTTCTCACCAGATTGTAACTTAATCTCCTGACTGGCTTCATCAGAGACAATACCAGATCCATACAATGGAAGACTTGAAACATCAAACCCAGAACTGAGATCTGATACTTTCTGTACATAGGCCCGCTTATTCTCTCTTTCTTTATTGATAATGAAATAGGAAGAAATACATACGATAACAATCAGAATGATCAGAACAATCTTTTTCTTACTGTTCTTTCTGGTTCTGTTTTTCTTTACTTTCTTCATTCTGATTCCTCCAGCTCTGTAGGCATATCTTCATAGAGTTTTCCATCCACAAGATACAGAATCCTGTCCGCATAGCCGGCAATTCTTTTATCATGGGTAATCATGACAATACTCATGCCTTCTTCATGAAGCTGCCTGAATAGTTCCATAATCTGCGTGCCGGTCTTCTGATCCAAAGCTCCGGTAGGTTCATCCGCAAGTAAAAGAGAAGGGTGATTGACAATAGCTCTTGCGATAGCAGCTCTTTGTTTCTGACCACCGGATAATTGCGAAGGGTAGAATGACATTCTTTCTTCTAATCCGGTTCTGCGTAATGCCTCTGCAGCAATATCATGTCTTTTCTGATATGGAACCTTTGCGAAAGATAATGGCAGTTCTACATTTGCCAAAGCTGTTTCTTCTTTTAATAACTCAAAGTTCTGAAATACAAAACCTATCTTATGACACCTGAAATCAGCTAATTCATTATCATTGAGACTGCCGATATCCTGATCTTCAAAGACATAGGTTCCTTTACTTGCCTGATCCAGACAGCCGATAATATTCATTAACGTAGATTTACCAGAACCGGATGGTCCCATAATCGCAAGAAAGTCACGATCTTTGATCTCTAAGGATATATCTTTTAATACCGGTACCGGATAGGTATCTTCGTTATAGGTCTTGTATATATGCGATAAAGATGCACTCATGATGCGTCATCTCCTGTGTCGGATGAAATTTCCAGATAGACATGCTGACCAAGCAACAGACCATCTGATGCTTCTGGCGTTACATAGAAGTGATATCTGGATGCTTCACCAGAGGATGAATCATTACTATCTGTATCAGACTTAACAGGTTCTGTATCAATCTTTGATATCGTACCAGTCCATGTATCATCATTCACTCTTGAATGAATGGTAACTTTCATATTCTGTGACAAGGAAGAAAGATTCATCTCATCTACCGTTCCTTCTATCTGCCATGTACCAGCTGATAATAAAGTCATAAAGGCATTATCATTACTCTCATTCAGATTGATATCTTTAATCACACCATCAATTGGGGATACAACCGTAGAATCTGTTATCTTCTGATTCAATGTATTGATTTCAAGCTGCTTGGACTTCTGGGTTAACTGACTCTGTCTGATCTGCATCTTCAGATCATTAATCTGATCATCATAATCAGACTTTTCTGATGCATCCGTACTATTCTTCTTACGGTTATTCAGATCCGCAATCTGATTCTGATAATCGGCGATATCCGTACCAGCTGAAGAAAGTTCCAGATTAGCCTGGTCTAAAGAATTCTGTATATCTGCAGTATCATAGGTGAATAGCTTCTGACCTTTTGTAACTGTATCACCAGCTGAGACATAGATATCTTTTATGGTACGGTCATCATCTTTCTGAAGTGAGATTGTATCCTGTGCCTGCACAACACCACTGTAGTACTGATTTGTATATGCAGTATCATCAGCCGGCATCACCCCGGCATCATCTGTACTTATCTGATCACTTTGCTTATGGATGACAAGTACTGCAATACCAATGATGACAATCACAATTAATATGATCCAGAACCATTTCTTATGTAATAACTTCTTCATGATTTCTTACCTCTTTGTTGTAAATATTCTCTTAAGGAAACGGCAGGCTTTGATTCATTATTATTGTAAATCTCTACATCCCCATATCTTTCAAGCATCATTAACTGATCTTCACTGATGGCATGAGAAATAGAGTAGTACCAGTAATTGGAAGAAGTATCTGAATTCATCGCATCCGTATCCGGGTTATATTCCGGGTTATATACAGCTAAGGCACCATAATAGGAATACGTATTTTTATGATTATAGTAATCTTTAATCTCAGTTTTCCGTAACTCTTCCATTAAATCCATCGCTTTCTGATAATCCTTTTCTTTGGAAACAGGAATTTTTAATGTGACATCAACACTGATATTGCTTTCATCATCAGCCTTGCCAAGATCATCCGGATCACAATTCATGCTGTATTCATATACAAGATACTTGCCTGCATCCGTTGTATAGTGATCCGCGATACCAAAGCCATGCGTCTGCCATCCTGCAAAAGCGATCAGGAAGCTTAAGCCAAGGCATATAACATATCCAAGTAAATAGCTCCAATGGAGACGTACTGAGCGGTGATATACAAATGAAGCTATCACATAACACAGCAATAATAGGAAATAGAAAATGAGATCATATGTTCCCCTTGAAGAATTGAAGGTAGAAAATGCACTCATCAGAAGTAATAACAGTAAATAAATATTACTGATAAACGGATAGGCAAATATAGAATCCGATACCTGTTCTGCACGTTCGCTCTTTCTTTCTATAAAGTTCTTATGTAAGCCAATACAGGATATGACTAAAAACAGTGTTAATACAGGTATGTATGAAGGCGAGAATGAGAAGCTTGTAATATGGCATAATCCGGCAAGATTACAGCATGTCATTAATAATGGTGAGAAGTAAATCCATAGATATGATGTCTGTCCATATGGGGTTCCAGCTACCATATTAGATACAAATACTTCAATTGTTATACTGATCAGAAATGGTAACAGGGCATAGGCACCTACAATGATAAAGCCATCCAGCATGTTATTTGTAAGGGTATAAATACAGGTAGTAAATAAGAGAATTACCAGTATTCCAAATGCCATCCATGGCTGTAAGATCAGCCAGTTTCCAAAGGACATGGAAGAAGATCCATAGAATACATAGATCAATAATGTGGAGATCAGGAAGGATCCAAAGATACTGATCCATGAGAACAGGATTGTTGTTATTAACTGATCTCTTCTTGATACAGGCAGGGAGAAATATAAATCTATGCTGTTCTTTTTATGTATATAGCTGAATAACAGCATTGGTAATACAACCGCAGCAATTATAGACGCAATCGTAATAGAGGCAATGCCTGTTTTATAAGGCTGGCTGAGAGTCATCTGATAGTCATAGCTGTCTGTACCATTCATAAAGAATGGTAAGAAACCTAATATCACTTCTATGATGAAAAGAAAGACACTGATATTTTTACGACTGTCAAAGAGCCACTTGAAATAAGACTTATTCATGTGATGCATCTCCTTTCTCTACGGTATAGATAAAGAGTTCTTCAAAATTAACCGGTAATACATTCAATAAGATCGGATGCATATCTTCCAATAAAGCATGATTCTTTTCAGGATCTCCCTTGATAATGAGCTTCCATATCTGACCTTCTTTTTCATAATGAAGAATATCCAGATTCTTAAAATCATCAATATTCTTATCTTCCTTAAAGGCAGCCTGATACTTTTGGATCTGTTCTCTTGATTCCATGAGATCACCGAATTCTTCTATTTTTCCATGATTGAGAATTCCGAAAGAATCACAGATATCTTCTAATTCCTTCAGGTTATGAGAAGAGATGATAACCGATATATGTTCTTCTTCCAATAAGTCTGTTAAGGTCTTCTTGAATCTGAGTCTTGAAACAGGTTCCAGGCCATCATAGGCTTCATCTAATAACATCAGTTCAGGATGAATGGATAAAGCAAACAGAAGGGCTGTCTTGCGTTTCATACCTTTTGAGAAAGATGCGACAGGTTTACTTACTTCAAGATCCAGCATCTTTCTATATTTTTTAAAAGCATCTTCATCAAAGTCATAAAGATCCTTATACAAAAGCTTCATGGAATCTATAGAAGCACCTACCGGGAAATAAGATTCATCTGATACAAAAGCTATCTTCTTTCTGACAGATGTGTCTAACCAGGTATTTCTGTTATTCAACAGTACAGATCCTTCTTCCGGTTCATAGACACCAGCTACGGTTCTTAATAATGTAGACTTGCCAGCCCCATTGACACCAACTAATCCAAATATAGATGCATCCTTAACTTCCAGATTGACATTTTCTAATACTGGTTTATCTGTAAATCCTTTTGAGAGATTATTTATCTTTAACATGTGTATCATCCTCTCTGTAAATATCATTGATAACATTCATAAGTTCTTCTTTACTGATACCGGTATCTTTGATTCTCTGTATCAGTAACCTGACACCATCATCCGGTTTCTTTTCTCTTTCTGCCACATAGACACCTTTCTTCGGAATGTTATGGACAATGCCATTCTGTTCCAATTGGGCGTAAGCTCTGGCTACAGTATTAGGGTTGACACCGTTATCCTGGGCCAGCTGCCGGACAGAAGGGAGCTTGTCTCCGGTTTTCAGAATGCCGGAATTGATAAACTTTTCAATCTGATTCTGTATCTGAATGTAGATTGGATCTTTATCCTGTATATCGATCAGAAACATGCGGTCTCCTTTCTTTGCTTGTATTAACTGTACTATCTGTATTAACTATTGTCAATGGTATAAAAAAAGATATCTGCATAACACAGATATCTCATGAATTACTTATCTTCAGAAAGAATATTTACAATTTTATCAACAATCTGATCAGCCGGAACATCTTCCTTATCTCCGATTCTCTTCTTGAATTCTACCTGACCATCCTTGATGCCTTTACCAACAGTAATGCGGTAAGGGATACCAATTAATTCCATATCCTTGAACTTGACACCAGGTCTTTCATCTCTGTTATCCAGGATAACTTCAATACCCCTGGCTTCTAATTCATTATAGAGATCTTCCGCAGCCTGAACCTGCTGTTCATCCTTCATGGAAATAATGACAATCGCTACCTGATAAGGAGCTACTACTGTAGGCCAGTTAATGCCATTATCATCAGCGTTTTGTTCAGCGATTGCAGCCATGGCACGGGCAGGGCCGATACCATAGGAACCCATCCAGACATCCTGTAACTTGTTATTCTGATCCAGATACTGTAATCCCATTGCCTTGGAATACTTCGTACCAAGCTTGAATGTATTGCCTACTTCAATACCATGAGCGAAGTGTACTTTCTTGCCACATACCGGGCAGGTATCTCCTTCCATGATATTTCTGAGATCAGCATACTGTTCAACTGTAAAGTCTTTATTGTTTACACCAGTATAGTGATAACCTGTCTTATTAGCACCGACAATGAAGTTCTGCATGTACTGAATTTCTTCATCTGCGACAACCGGACACCTGATGCCGATAGGACCGGCAAAGCCAATCTCTGCGCCAGTTACCTTTTCAACTGTTTCACTATCCGCAAGCTCCACTTCATTAGCCTTATAGAGCTTTCTTAACTTTGTCTCATTGATCTCACGATCACCTCTGACCATAACTGCGACTGGATTACCATCAATGTTATAAATCATAGTCTTGGCAAAGTGCCGGGCATCCTTGTGGAAGAAGGAAGATACTTCTTCAATCGTACGGGAGTCAGGTGTAGCTTCCATTTTTAATTCTTCTTCTGCTTCTGTATGATCTGGCTTTTCCGGAACACATGGTGCTACTTCTATATTGGAAGAGAAACCGCAGTCATCACATAAGACAAGAATATCTTCACCAATCGGGGTAACAGCCTGGAATTCTTCTGATAAAAGGCCACCCATAATGCCTGTATCTGCACGGACAATGCGGTAATTGATATGTAGTCTTTCCATGATATTCTTATATGCTTCAAACTGTTTCTTATACGCTTCATCAAGACCAGCTTCATCTATATCAAATGTATAGGCATCCTTCATGATGAATTCACGTGTACGGATCAAACCATATCTGGGTCTAGGTTCATCACGGAACTTTGTCTGCATCTGATACAGAGAGAAAGGCATATCCTTATAGGATCTGATCTTCATTTTAGCAGCCTGGGCAAACAGTTCCTCATGAGTAGGACCTAATACATATGGCTGCCCCTTACGGTCTTTTAATGAGAACATGGAAGCACCAAATCCAGCACGTCTGCCGCTAGCCACATAGACATCTTCAGGGATTAATGCCGGCATCAGCAACTCCTGACAGCCTGTCTTATTCATTTCATCACGAATGATATCTTCTATCTTCTGTATGACTCTGTATCCAAGTGGCAGCATCATATAGATACCGGAAGAGCTTTTCTTAATGTAGCCGGCTCTTACAAGCAGATTAGAAGAAACTGAATCTTCATCTTTTACATTCTCTCGCAGAGTATAAAAGAAACTGTTTTTTAATTTCATATATAACCTCTTTTCAATCCTGAAAATTATACCATGTGTTTCTTTACGAAAAGGCATGAATTACGTATAATGAATCAAAATTAAGGGAGGTTTGTGCCGTATGGCAAAGTATTTTGATGAACCATCGCATACATTCAGTGAATATCTTCTTGTTCCGGGATACACAGGACCTGAAAATACACCGGATCATGTTTCTTTAAAAACACCGCTTGTTAAGTTTAAAAAGGGAGAAAAACCAGCTATATCTTTAAATATACCTATGGTATCTGCAGTCATGCAGTCGGTATCTGGTGACCGACTTGGTATCGCTCTTGCCAAAGAAGGCGGCATGTCCTTTATATTTGGTTCTCAATCTATTGCATCACAGGCTGCTATGGTAGCCAGGGTAAAGAATTATAAGGCAGGCTTTGTCGTATCAGATTCCAATATCAAGCCTGATGCTACATTAAATGATGTTCTTGCTTTGTTAAAGGAAACAGGTCATTCCACCATGGCTGTTACAGATGATGGCACAGCCAATGGAAAACTGTTGGGTATGGTCACATCCCGTGATTACCGTATTTCCAGAATGGATGGTACAGAGAAGGTTTCTTCCTTCATGACACCTAGAGAAAAGCTTGTTGTAGGTGACAAAGATACAACTTTATCTACTGCCAATGATCTGATCTGGAATCATAAGTTAAATACATTACCGGTTGTCGATGATGATGATCATCTGATGTATATGGTATTCCGCAAGGACTATGATTCTCATAAGGATAACCCAAATGAATTACAGGATGAAGAAAAGAGATTAATGGTAGGAGCTGGTATTAACTCCAGAGACTATGCAGAAAGAGTACCGGCATTAGTTAAGGCTGGTGTTGATTGTCTTGTCATTGACTCTTCCGAAGGATATTCCTGTTGGCAGGCAGATACCATCAAGTGGATCCGTGATAACTATGGCGACAGTGTCAAGGTAGGTGCAGGCAACGTTGTTGATGCGGAAGGTTTCCGCTTCTTGGCAGATGCAGGTGCTGACTTTGTAAAGATCGGTATCGGCGGCGGTTCTATCTGCATTACAAGAGAAACAAAGGGTATTGGCAGAGGCCAGGCTACAGCTGTTATCGATGTTGCCAAGGCAAGAGATGAATACTATAAGGAAAAGGGTGTATATATCCCAATCTGCTCTGATGGCGGTATTGTTTATGACTACCACATCACCTTAGCGCTTGCGATGGGTGCTGACTTTGTCATGTTAGGAAGATACTTCTCCAGATTTGAAGAAGCTCCTGGTCAGAAACTTGTTGTGAATGGCAATACAGTGAAAGAGTATTGGGGTGAAGGTTCTGCGAGAGCCCGCAACTGGGGCAGATATGATCTTGGTCAGGGAAGAAAGCTTTCCTTTGAAGAAGGCGTTGACTCCTATGTACCGTATGCCGGTATGTTAAAGGATAATGTCGCCATGACTACCTTGAAGATCAGAAGCACAATGTGCAATTGCGGTGCCTTAACAATCCCTGAGTTACAGGAAAAGGCTAAGTTAACATTAGTATCTTCTGTATCTATTGTTGAAGGCGGCGCTCATGACGTCATTGTAAAAAACAACGATAATTCTTATAACAAGTAACGTAAAAACCGGTTTTCACCGGTTTTTATGTTGCTCTTTCTTCCATTTTCCTACCTGTACCTTCAGATCATGAAATACTGCTTTTTCCCCACGTATACTGATATCTTTTAATACATGTTCCAGATCTTCTGCGGTCTTTGGATGCATATAGAATCTGTCATTACGGCTTAAGAAGTAATTCAATGCGGATGCATTTGTATACTTGTCTTTCTGATAAATACGGCAGGCAGCGACTCTGTCGCATACCATTTCCACAAAGTAATTAAATGGCATCTCTAATGGCTGCCACTTACCGTCAATCATGTCATACCAGTATTCCCAATGATGTCTGTTTCTGCCCTTATGATGCAGCCAGCCGGAGGCATAGCCGAAGTGTTCCTTTTCATACATGTAGGGAGAACGGTTACCCTGGAAGTATCTGACGGATTCTATAAATTCAGTAGGGGTATACTTGGATAAATCATGTTTTAATCCCTGCCCATACAGTCCGCAGGCAAAACAGTTTTTCATAACTACAAAGCGGTGATGATCTATCGTATGCAGATGAAGAAAGAATCTGACGATAAGAGGTTTCTGTAACATATCCGAACTCATGCAAGAATTCTAGAACATCTTACTTTGACAAGCAATGAAATAAACAAAAGATACAATAAACATGATAAAATAACTAACAGGAGATTAGTATGAACAGACATAAAGAACGTGAATGTGCAATGATGGTTACTTATCAGTATCTTTTAGTTGCAAGAGATATAGACGAATTGATAGAAGATGCATTTAAGAAACCAGTCAAAGAAGTAGATCCTTATTTTGTTGATGTGATTCATGATGCCATAGACAATATGGACAAGTATCATGGATACATTGATGATGTAATAAAGAAGGGATGGACTTTTGAAAGACTCGGTGCGATTGAAAAAGCAATCCTTTTAAACGGATGTGCAGAATTTGATTTAAAGCAGACGGAGGCAGCCGTTATTATTGATGAATCAGTGGATATGGCCAAGAAGTACTGCGATTCTGATACGTATAAACTGATTAACAGTGTGCTGGATGTAATATGAGCCGCAGGGTTGTACCAGTCAGTACACTTGTGCATTACCTGAAAGAATCCATGGATGGTGACCCGGTATTACATGGTGTGATGGTAGAAGGCGAGATATCCAATATCCGCAAGCCATACAGCGGTCACTGGTATTTTTCCTTAAAGGATGATAAGGCATATCTTTCCTGTGTGATGTTCCGCTATCGCAATCAGAGTGTTTCCTTTGATCCAAAGAATGGAGACAAGGTGATTGTTAAAGGGGATGTTTCTGTCTATGAACAGACTGGTAACATGCAGTTAGTCGCGGAAAGCATGCAGCCAAGCGGTATTGGTGATCTTTACATGCAGTTTGAAGCTTTGAAGAAAAAGCTCAATGCAGAAGGGTTATTTGAAGAATCTCATAAGAAACCGATTCCTGCTTATGCCATGAATATTGGTCTTGTAACTGGTAATAATACAGCCGCAAGAGAAGATGTATTGATTACGCTTCATAAAAGATGGCCATTAGCTGATATCCATGAATATCCCTGTCCTGTACAGGGTGCAGAGGCAGCCCCAAAGATCATCGATGCTTTAAGAAAAGCTGATGCAGGTAATCATCAGTTAATCATTCTTGCCAGAGGCGGCGGCTCCATAGAAGATTTATGGTGCTTTAATGATGAGAATCTGGCCCGCTTTATATATTCCATGCATACACCTGTCATAACTGGTATTGGTCATGAAATTGATTTTACCTTATGTGACTATGTATCTGACTTACGTGCTAATACACCTACTGGTGCAGCTGAAGCAGCGGTACCGGATATCCATGAGGTAGAATCATCATTAAACCAATATAAAACAAGAATGATGCAGGCTGTACAGTCTGATCTGAATATGGCTCATATGCATTATCAGAAGCTTGCTGCCGCATCTGTATTCCGTAATCCTCAGAAACTGTTCAGCGAACAGGCAATAAGATTAGATTATCTGGAAGAAAAACTGATGCATGCCATTCAGAAACCATCTGAGAGAAGACAGGATCTGATGCAACTATTCCAGGCATTAAGTCTGGAAATCCATACATATACTTCTTCCATCAGGGAACACCTGCAGCAGGCTAAAAGCCTTATGGCTTTATATATGCAATTACGCTGCTCAAAAAGTGTTAATGAACTGAATAAAAACAGGGAATCCCTTTCAGGGAATATGCAGAACCGACTTGATAAGAAACAGGAAAGATTACAGCAGGATATACGTTTATTAGACGCGTATTCCCCATTAAAGGTATTACAGAGAGGGTATTCCATTACCTCTAAGAACGGAAAAGCTTTACGCAGTATTACAGATGCAGAGATTGATGATATGGTTTCTATCCGTTTAAGCGATGGAACATTACAAGCACAGGTAAAGGAGAAACATCATGGCTGAAAAGAAAAAGACATTTGAAGAATCTATGTCTAGATTAGAAGAGATTGTGAATGATCTGGAACAGAATGACAAACCATTAGATGAAACAATCAAACTGTTTGAAGAAGGATTAAAGCTTGTAAAGAGCTGTGATGAACAGTTAAAGCAGTTTGAGACTAAAGTAGATGATCTTGTAAATAAAAATGGTGATGCACAAAATGCGGATTGATGATTTGTTAAAAGAAAAGATGGCTCTTTTACCTGACAGCAGAGTCAAAGATGCCATGAATTATTCTTTGATGGCTGGCGGCAAGAGAATCCGTCCGAATCTTCTTTTTGAAACAGTAAAGGGGTATGGTTTAAAAGAAGAAACAGCGGATGATTTTGCATGTGCATTAGAAATGATTCAGACATATTCCCTGATTCATGATGACTTGCCGGCTATGGATAATGATGATCTTCGCCGTGGCAAGCCGACCTGTCACAAGCAGTTTGATGAAGCAACCGCAATCCTGGCAGGAGATGGCTTGTTAACATATGCCTTTGAAACAGCAGCCAATACAAAGGCAGATCCTGCAAGAGTATGCAAAGGAATACAGATCCTTGCGTCCATGGCTGGTCCATCCGGTATGGTATTAGGACAGAATCTTGATACGATGGAAATGCAGGGTGTTACAAACTGGGATGATCTTAAGAAAGTCCATCAGTATAAAACAGGGTGTCTTTTAAGTGCTCCACTCATGATTGGGGCAGTACTTGCCGGTCAGAGTGAAGAAGTGGTAAATAAATGGCACAAAACTGGCACAAAGATAGGGCTGGCATTTCAGATTCAGGATGATATTCTGGATGTAGAATTAAGTGCAGAACAATTCGGTAAATCCAATTCTGATGAAAGAAATGATAAAGTAACCAGTGTCACGTTGTTAGGGGAAAAGAAAGCTGAAGAACTGATGAATGCATTGTATTCACAAGCGGAAGATGAGATTCGTTCATTCGGTGATTTTGACGGTGCATCTCTGATTGATATGATTGAAAGGATCAGAACACGCCGTAAATAACTGGAGGTTTTAACATGGATCTTAAGGATATTAAAAATCCTGAATTTCTGAAATCCATGAATGTCAGTGAGATGGAAGATCTCGCCAAAGATATTCGTGCTTTTTTGATACAAAGTATATCTAAAACAGGCGGTCATCTTGCAAGTAATCTGGGAGTTGTAGAGCTGACAATAGCCCTGCATTATGTATTTAATTCTCCTGTAGACAAGATCTTCTTTGATGTGGGACACCAGAGTTATGTCCATAAGATATTAACTGGCAGAGCTTCTCAATTCGATAAGCTCAGACAATATCATGGACTATCTGGTTTTGAGAAAAGATGTGAGAGTGAACACGATGTATGGGAGGCAGGACACAGTTCTACTTCTTTAAGTGCTGCTTTAGGCATGGCTGTTGCCAGAGACCTCAATCATGAAGATTATCAGGTTATACCGGTCATTGGCGATGGTGCTTTAAGCAGCGGCATGGCCATGGAAGCTTTAAATGAAATAGGCTCTGAAAACAGAAAGATGATTATTGTCTTTAATGACAATAATATGTCTATCTCAAAGAATGTAGGCGCTTTGACATCTGCTTTCTCCAAGCTGCGTTCTTCGCATGGCTATACAAAGATGAAGCGGAACATGAAGCGCTCTTTAACAACCTCAAATAATCAGGTTTCAAGAGCCGTTTATGATGGCTTGCGTTCCTTACGTGATGCGATCAAGAACAGTGTCATAGACAAGGGTATATTCGGAGAATTCAATCTCGATTATATCGGACCTGTGGATGGTCATAATCTCCATGATCTGATCCAGGTATTTGAAGCTGTGAAAGATCATGATGGTCCAATCGTCGTACATGTCATAACCCAGAAAGGTAAAGGCTATGAGCCTTGTGAGAATGACCGTGAAGGCATCTGGCATGGGGTAGGACCGTTTAATGTAGAAACAGGCAAACCTCTTCATGATATCCCGGAAGGGTATCAGAAATGGGCCCGTTTAATGTCAGACAGTATACTTCACTTAGCAGAAGAAAATGAAGACATCATTGCTATCACACCAGCTATGGTCAATGGTTCTTCCTTGGAAGAATTTTTTGCGGAATTCCCTAAGCGTTCCTTTGATACAGGTATTGCGGAAGAACATGCGACTACCTTTGCGGCAGGATTAGCAATTTCTGGTAAAAGACCATATTTAGCTATATACAGTTCCTTTATGCAGAGAAGCTATGACCAGATCAACCATGATATATGCAGAATGGATTTACCGGTTGTATTCGGTATTGACCATGCCGGATTAGTGGGATCAGATGGTGAAACCCACCACGGTGTATTTGATATCGGTTTATTAACCGCATTACCGAATATGATTCTTGCTCAGGGCAGAAACGCTGAAGAAACCGAAGATCTGGTTTATACGGCTTTCCATCAGAAACATCCGTTTGGTATCCGTTATCCAAAGGGATTTGTTAAAGTCAATGCTGACTATGAACCGCATATGCTGGAAATTGGCAGCTGGGAGATGCTCAATGATGATAAGAATAACAAGGTATGTGTCTTTACCTATGGACCAGTTATTGAACAAATCTTAGAGAAGGTAAAGGTAAATCATTTACCTGTTACAATCGTAAACTGCCGGTTCTTCAAACCACTGGATACAAAGATGCTGGATACATTAGGTAAGCGTCATATGAAGTTTATCTCATATGAAGGAGATATGTTAGAACATGGGCTTGGATCTTTGGTTCTGGAATACTGGAATGATCATAGCATCATGCATAGCATTAAACGTATCGGCATTGGGGATGAATATGTTAGTCAGGGCAGTGAGAAGCAGCTTCGTAAAGATGAACATATGGATCTGAATACACTTTTTGATGAAATAGAAAAAGGACTGCAATAAGTATGCTCAAACATCTGTATATCAAAAACTTTGTACTGATAGATGAGCTGAATCTTGATTTCTCAGAAGGATTCAGTGCTTTTACTGGTGAAACAGGTGCTGGTAAATCTATCCTGATTGACGCAATATCTCTTTTATCTGCCCAAAGAGCATCTGCCTCTTTTGTCTCTAAAGGAAAAGATCTTGCGATCATTGAAGGTACTTTTGATATACAAAATGACAGGCACGCTGTTAAAACCATGCAGGAAGCTGGTTTTGAAGTAGAAGAAGAAACTACATTTACCCGTGAAATCCATGCAAACGGGAAAAGCAGTGCCCGCATAGATCACAGGGTTGTTACGTTATCTCTTTTAAGAGATGTTTTAAGAGATGAAATAGATATCCATGGTCAAAGAGATAATGCCTATCTATTAAATACAAATACGCATCTTCATCTCCTTGATGAATATGCTTCTGATCAGAGTGCTTTGCAGGAAGTTACGGATGCCTATAAACAATATGATGCTTTATGCAAAGAAAAAGAAAAGGCATTACAGGATACTTACAATGAAAATGATCTGGAATACTTCCGTTACCAGGTCAATGAAATAGAAGATGCAGATCTCCATGCTGGTGAAGATGAAGAATTAGAAGAAAAGGAAAAGGCATATCGTTCCGTAAAGAATTCTCTGGATAAGTTTAATCAGATATTTGAACTGTATGATAATTCTGTTTCAGGTGAAATCTATGATCTGAATAAGCTTGTACAGTCCTTAAAAGGGGATGACAAGACGGAATCCTTACAGAAGGAAATGAATGATGCATACTATGCCATTACCGACAGCATGGAACAGCTTCATACCATGTCAGACAGCTATGATCTTTCTGAAGAAGATATCAATGCCATGGAAGAAAGACTGTTTACCATTCAGAAATTAAAGCGTAAATATGGTCATTCCATTGAAGATATATTAGAGACAAAAGAAGAATTAAAACAGAAGATTCATGCGATTGATAATCGTCAGGAATATCTGCAGGAAATAGATAAGAAGATACAGACAGCCTTAAAGAAATACAATGAAAAAGCAGCTGTATTAACTGATATCCGTAAAAAGAAAGCATTGAATCTGGATAAGGATATTGCCTCTAATCTTAAGGATCTCCAATTACCTAATGCCCGCTTCCATACACAATTAACACCATGCAACCCATCTTTGTATGGTAATGAGAAGGCAGAATTTTTAATCTCCATGAATAAGGGAGAAGATCTGAAATCTTTAACAAAAACTGCTTCTGGTGGTGAATTATCCCGTCTGATGCTTGGTTTAAAGGTCATTTTTACCCATCTCCAGGGTATTCAGACAGTTATTTTTGATGAGATTGATACAGGTGTATCCGGCCCTGTCGCAACAGCAATAGGACGCAAGATGAAGGAATTATCCAAAGATTGTCAGGTATTTGCGGTAACCCATCTTGCCCAGGTCGCTGCCTGTGCTGATCATGAATATCTTGTT
>DXZE01000002.1:1753-42705 GCA_019415435.1 Erysipelotrichaceae bacterium | reverse complement strand
ATGACAAGGAAACACATACAACTGTTAAGGAACTGAATGAAGAAGAAACCATTAACCAGCTTGCTTTAATCGCAAATGGTGAGATAACAGATGCCGCAAAGAAAGCCGCAAGAGAGCTATACAGGAGAAATCAGAAGGCATGAGCAGAGTCTATTTTCACATTGATCTCAATGCCTTTTTTGCCAGTGCAGAAGTACTGCTGGATCCTTCTTTAAAAGGGAAACCCGTTGTTGTCAGTGGTCATACAAGAAGGTCAGTTGTCGCAACTGCAAGCTATGAAGCAAGAACATATGGCATTCATAGTGCCATGCCTATCGCCGAGGCAGAAAAACTATGCCGTGATCTAGTGATTATTCCCGGTCACTATGAATACTACCGCAAGCTTTCCCATCAGTTTATGCATATCATCTACCAGTATACGGATCAGGTAGAACAGGCATCGATTGATGAATGCTACGCTGATGTTACAGAAAAGATCATGACTTATTCCAAACCTCTGGACCTGGCCTGGGAGATACAGCAGAGAATCTTAAAAGAGACAGGCTTACGCTGTTCCATTGGGGTAGGTCCAAACATGTTTCTTGCCAAAATGGCAAGTGATATGAAGAAGCCTATGGGTATTACCGTATTAAGAATACGGGATGTACCGGATAAAATGTGGCCTCTTCCAATCTCTGATATGAGAGGTGTAGGCAGGAGAACATTGCCTTACATGAAAGAATTAAACATCAATACAATTGGCGATCTTGCCCATTATCAGAAGAAAGAAAATTTAATACCGATCTTTGGCAAGAACACCGATGAAATCATTGCCCGTGCCAATGGTCATGATGACCGTAAACTCATTACAGATTCTGATTCCAAGTCCATGGGTGTCAGTGAAACACTACTGGAAGATGTAACAGACTATGATGAAATCAGAGGCTTGTTCCGCTCATTAAGCAGAAAGCTTTCAGAGAGGCTCTATAAAGATCATAAAGCCGGTTATCATGTATCGATCAGAATCTGTTATTATGACTTCAGAAACGCAGACAGATCCGTCAAATTAAAAGATCCTGTATGGAAAGCAGATGATCTGTTTGTACAGGCTATGCAGTTATTTGATAATCATTATGAAGAAGGAGAAGCTGTACGATTATTAGGTTTATCTGTCAGTGACTTTGCCAGTGAACAGGATCTTCAGCAGCAATTGAATCTTTTTGAAGAGACACCTGAAGATAAAGCTTTTGAAACTAAAGAAGTATTAAATGATCTGAACAGACAGCTTGGCACTAAAGCATTTGTCAGAGCAAGTACACTTCTTGAAAAGGAGAATTCATGAAACTGGAAGATGCCGGTAAGGAATATCTGATGCATTTAACTATTCAGAAAGGCAAGAGTCAGCATACAGTAACTTCCTACAAAGAAGATCTGAAACAGTACTTTGCCTGGCTTGAGAAGCATCATGTTAGTGATACAAAAGATATTACAGAATCATTGATACAGTCCTTTATTGTAGAACAATCTGCATATAAGGCATCTTCTTCCATGGTACGTATGGCCGCATCTATCCGATCTTTCCATCAGGATATGGCTTTTATGTGCAATGAAACAGACCCTTCTTTAAATATAGAAGTACATAAAAGCACAAAGAAATTACCTGTCTATTGTACGGTAGAAGAAATTACCAGATTAATGAACAGCTTTAATGATACAGATCCTGTACAATATCTGAATCATGCCATTCTTGAAATGATCTATGCCTGCGGCTTAAGAGTATCTGAAGCTGTTTCATTAACCTTAAACCGTGTTGATCTAGATACCGGTACTGTAAGAGTATTAGGAAAAGGAGATAAAGAAAGGGTAGTGCCTGTACCAAGAGGTTCAATCCCTTTTCTGAAACAATACAGGGATGTTATCAGACCAGGATTCATTCATCAGAAAACAAACCTTTTCTTTATTAACCGCTATGGCCGTAAAATAACCCCTAAGTACGTTGAAATACTATTACATGATAAATGTATCGAATTAAGCTTTAAGAAGCATATAACGCCTCATAAACTGCGTCACAGCTATGCCACACATATGCTTCAGGGAGGCGCTGATCTCAGAAGCATTCAGGAGATACTGGGACATGCCAATATACAGACAACTGAGATCTATACACATGTACAGAACAAACAGATGTTTGAAGCATATGAAAAGTATCATCCTGGTGAATTAGATAATGATTTAAAGTTACCTGGCACCAAGAAGGAAGAATAAAAGTACTGTAAAAAGGCATAAATAACTCTTCATCTATCAATCTATAAAAATCGTATAAGATACATTATGCGAAGTAAGATATTTTATATGGCAAATATTAAAACCGGAAATCTGAACACCAGACTTCCGGTTCTTTTACTATATTGCGGTAATAACTTAAGCAGCGTTCTTGGCTGCGATAGCTTCCTTCAGCTTCTCTGTCAGTAACGGAACAATCTTGTTCAGATCACCAACAATACCATAGTCAGCTACATCGAAGATTGGAGCTGTCTCATCCTTATTGATGGCAATGATAATATCAGATTCTTCCATACCAGCAACATGCTGGATAGCACCTGAGATACCAATTGCAAAGTATACATGTGGTCTGACTGTCTTACCAGTCTGTCCAACCTGTAACTCCTTTGGTTTCCAGCCTGCATCTACAACTGCTCTGGAGCATGAAACTGTACCATGCAGTACTTCTGCAAGATCATCCAGGAGCTTGAAGTTCTCAGCAGAACCTACACCACGACCACCAGATACAAGGATCTTGGCAGCTGTAATATCAGCTACGTTAGATACTTCCTTAACAACCTTTTCAATCTCTACATAGCAGTTATTCTTCTCTAATGGAGCCTTCCAGTTAATGACTTCAGCTTTTCTGTTATAGTCAGGTGTAATCTTCTGCATTACACCTGGTCTTACAGTAGCCATCTGAGGTCTGTGATCAGGACATGCAATTGTAGCAATTGTGTTGCCGCCGAATGCAGGACGCGTCATCAGTAACTGCTTATGCTTCTGATCAGCTTCATGACCTGGTATAGCAACTAATGGGAAGTCACCGATCTCAAGCTTTGTGCAGTCTGCTGTTAAACCAGTCTGTACACGTGCAGATGTTCTAGGTCCAAGATCACGTCCGATAGCTGTTGCACCAACCAGAACGATCTCTGGCTTGAATTCATTAATATAACCAGCTAATGCCTGTGTATAAGGCTCTGTCATGTATTCCTTTAAGGATGGATCATCGATAACGACGACACGATCAGCACCGTATGCGGCTAATTCATTCGCAAGGCCACCTACATCAGAACCGATTAATACAGCTGTAACTGTCTTATCATCTAATGATTCCGCAAGCTCTCTTGCCTTACCAAGTAATTCCAATGCAATCGGGGAAAGCTTTCCGTCTACCTGCTGGGCATAAATAGTTATACCCTTATATTCTTCAAGATTCTTCTTAATCATTTCAAGTATTCTCCCTTTCCCTTAGATAACATGCTTCTCAGATAAAACATTGACAATGTAGTCAGCTGCTTCATTTGGTGATTCAGGTGTTACAACAACACCCTTGCCCTTGGCAACCTTGTCAGAAGCCTTGGCAATAACTGTAGGAGATCCGACTTTACCGATATCATCATCAGCGACATCAAGCTTGTCTCTGCCCCAAACAGTAACAAGTTCAGGATGATCAATAGCATCGAAGATTCTGCCTGGTCTCATATATCTTGGCTCATTGAGCTCGGATAATGCTGTAATCAGACATGGCATCTTTGCCTTAACGATCATATAGCCATCATCGAACTGTCTCTTGACTTCAACAGTCTTGTTTTCAACATCACACTTGATTTCCTTGGCATAAGAGATAACCGGAATGCCAAGATGCTCGGCAATCTGCGGGCCAACCTGTGCTGTATCACCATCGATAGCCTGACGGCCTGTGATAATCAGATCATAATCGATGTTCTTTAAACCACCGGCGATAGAAGAAGATGTAGCCCATGTATCAGCACCACCAAGCTTTCTGTCTGTTAACAGATAGCCGTCATCAGCACCCATGGCAATGCCTTCTCTTAATACATCATCAGCCTTTGGTAATCCCATAGTCAGCAAAGAAACATGAACATTATCAGGATCAGAATCTTTGATTCTTAAAGCAGCTTCAAGACCAGCCTTGTCATCAGGGTTCATGATGGCAAGCATAGCACCTCTGTCCAGAGTTCCATCTGGTTTGAACTTGACGCCTCCGGCAGTATCAGGGACCTGCTTTACACAAACAACAATTTTCAGCATTTTCTTATTTCCCTTTCTTTTACTTTAACAAATCACCGGAGATAACCATTCTCTGAACTTCTGAAGTACCTTCATAGATCTCCGTAATCTTGGCATCTCTCATCATTCTTTCAACTTCATATTCTCTGATGTAACCATAGCCGCCCATTAACTGAACGCACTTTGTAGTAACATCCATAGCTGTTTCAGCAGCGAATAACTTAGCCTTGGCAGCTTCTACAGAGAAACGAGGCTTTGTTGCCTTGGCTTCAGCAGCCTTGTATACAAGTAACTGGGCTGCTTCTACTTCTGTAGCCAGATTAGCAAGCTGGAACTGTGTATTCTGGAATGCACTGATTGAACGGCCAAACTGCTTTCTTTCCTTAACGTAAGCAACTGTTCTGTCTAATGCACCTTCCGCAAGGCCCAATGCCTGGGCAGCGATACCAATACGGCCGCCATCCAGTGTATGCATAGCTTCCTGGAAGCCCTTGCCTCTTACACCAAGCAGATTCTCTGCCGGAATATGGCAATCCTGGAAAATCAGTTCATATGTTGCAGAGCCACGGATACCCATCTTATGTTCCTTTGTACCAAAGGAGAATCCAGGCGTACCCTTTTCAACGATGAATGCAGAGAAAGCCTTCTGCTTACGGCCCCTCTTTTCTACATCATCAGTATGTGCAATGATGATATAAACATCAGCTTCCTTACCATTTGTAATGAAGCACTTGGAACCATTCAGAATCCATTCCTTGCCATCTTCAGAAAGAACAGCCTTCGTCTGAACACCCTGTGCATCTGTACCAGCACCTGGCTCGGTTAAACCAAAGGCACCAAGTTTCTCACCCTTTGCAAGTGGAACCAGATACTTCTGTTTCTGTTCTTCTGTACCATAGTTCAGAATCGGGTCACAGCACAGTGAAGAATGTGCGGATAAAGCTACAGCTGTAGTACCACAGCACTTGGCAATCTCTTCAACAGCCATAACGTATGTCAGCGGATCACATCCCTGTCCACCATACTGCTTAGGAATTGCAATACCCATGAAGCCATTGGCAGCCATCTTGTCAATTGTCTCTCTTGGGAATCTCTCTTCCTCATCTACATCAATGGCAAGAGGCTTTACTTCTTTTTCAGCAAAATCCTTGAACAGTGATCTTTCCATTGAATGCTTCTTATCAAGCTGGAAATCCATTTTATTCTCCTCCAATTTCCTTTTTTATATGAAACCCTTAGAAAACGCCAGATCACTCTGACGTTTTCCAGAGATTCAGCCAATCTTATAACTCATCAACAGGTGTCTTTGTATGATCTGCGTTATAAACGTAGAAGCCTCTGCCTGTCTTAACACCAAGGTGTCCGCCTCTGACCATCTTACGGAGCAGTGTAGATGCTCTGTACTTGGAATCATGTGTTTCATTGTACAGTGTGTCCATGATTGCAAGAACGATATCCAGACCAATATAGTCACCTAACTCTAATGGTCCCATTGGATGGTTGCAGCCAAGCTTCATAGCTGTATCAATACCAGCGATGTTGGAAATACCTTCCTGATAAACCATGATACCTTCATTGATCTCAGGAATCAGAATACGGTTAACAACAAAGCCAGGAGCTTCATTGACTTCTACCGGTGTCTTGCCAAGCTTTTCAGCAATATCCTTAACAGCTGCTACATCAGCATCTGTTGTATTAGCACCACGGATAACCTCAATCAGCTTCATGACTGGAGCCGGGTTGAAGAAATGCATACCGATAACCGGCTTCTTTAATCCCTTGCCGATTTCCGTAATGGAAAGAGAAGAAGTATTGGATGCGAAGATGCAGTTCTCATTCTTGACGATGTTATCTTCAAGATCCTTGAATGTATTCTTCTTAATATCCATGACTTCAAGAGCAGCCTCTACAACAAGATCAGGATCTACAGCCTGGCTGTTCAGACCTGTCTGTACCTTTGCAAGTACTGCATCTGCACTAGCCTGATCCAGCTTGCCCCTGGCAACTCTCTTATCCAAAGCCTTCTTGATCTTGGCTTTGCCGCCATCAGCGAATTCCTGCTTGATATCGCAGAGATATACTTTCTCTACATCATTGCACTGGGCAAAGGCCTGTGCAATACCAGAACCCATTGTTCCGGCACCAATTACTGCAACTTTCATCTTCCATATCCTCCTGTTATTTATTCTGGAATGCAACGTGCTTTACTTTTTTAGGATCATCTTTCTTACGAAGGAAGTTTGCCATTCCTTCTTTCTGATCTTCACTTTCAAAGCAGCTGCCGAACTGTCTCTCTTCGAATTCAATTGCATCATCCATGTACATTTCTGTACCTTCATTGATGGCTCTCTTGCATGCTCTTACAGCAATAGGAGCATTTCCTGCAATTGTATTAGCAAGCTTTTCTACAGTAGGCATTAATTCTTCAGGCTTAACAACCTGGTTAACAAGTCCTACTCTCAAAGCTTCATCAGCCTTGATGTTTCTGGCTGTATAGATTAACTGCTTAGCATAGCCAGGACCAATCAGACGTGCAAGTCTCTGGGTTCCGCCAAAGCCAGGGGTAATACCTAGACCAGCTTCCGGCTGACCGAAGACAGCATTTTCAGATGCAACTCTGAAATCACATGACATAGCCAGTTCATTGCCACCGCCTAAGGCATAGCCGTTAACAGCCGCAATAACAGGGATTTCAAGGGTTTCAATCTTTCTGAAGATATCATTGCCCTTCTTACCGAATGCCTGACCTTCTTCCTTGGTTAATGTGCTCATTTCACCAATATCAGCACCTGCAACAAATGACTTGTCACCAGCACCTGTAATAATCAGACAGCGGATTTCATTCAGATCAACATCATCAATAACCTCATTCAGATTATCAAGAACTTCTGAATTCAATGCATTCAAAGCCTTAGGTCTGTTAATTGTAATAATACCAACAGCACCCTTAACTTCATAATCTACATATCCCATATCGAATTTCTCCGAAGCTTATCTTTCAACGATCGTAGCGCAGCCCATGCCGCCGCCAATGCACAGTGTAGCAAGACCTCTGTGAGCATTTCTCTGCTTCATGGCATACAGTAATGTAACCAGAATTCTTGTTCCAGAAGCTCCTACCGGATGACCTAATGCAATAGCACCACCATTGACATTCAGCTTAGCCGGATCAAAGTTCAATTCCTTGGCAACTGCACAAGACTGGGCAGCGAATGCTTCATTTGCTTCATAAAGGTCGAAGTCATCAATTGTAAGACCAGCCTTCTTCATAGCCTTTCTGGAAGCATATACAGGACCAATACCCATGATAGATGGATCTACACCAGCTAAAGCACCAGTTACCCATGTAGCCATTGGTTCAATGCCAAGTTCCTTAGCCTTTTCTTCAGACATCAGGATAACAGCAGCAGCACCATCATTGATACCGGAAGCATTACCAGCTGTAACAACGCCGCCTTCCTTACCAGAACAGCATCTTAACTTAGCAAGTACTTCAGGTGTCTGTCCTTCTCTTGGACCTTCATCTGTATCAACTGTAACGATACCCTTCTTACGGCCAAGGTTAACTTCAATAGGAGTGATCTCTTCCTTGAAACGGCCGTTATCTCTTGCATCACATGCCTTGTTCTGGGAGTTAGCAGAGAACTCATCGAGTTCTTCACGTGTCAGATGCCACTTTTCAGCAACATTCTCAGCTGTGATCATCATATGATAGTCACCATAGACATCCCAAAGAGCATCCTTGATCATTGCATCAACAAGACCATCCTTTGGAACATTCATTCTCATGCCATATCTTGCATGAGGTAATACATATGGTGCCAAGGACATGGATTCCATACCACCGGCAACAACGACATCTGCATCACCAGCAAGAATCTGATCTGCAGCCAGGTTAACGGATTCAAGACCAGAACCGCATACACAGTTAACAGTAACTGCAGGACATGTAATCGGCAGACCAGCTTTCAGTGTAGCCTGACGGGCAGGGTTCTGACCTAAGCCAGCCTGAATAACATTACCCATGTAAACCTGATCAACATCTTCAGGCTTCAGATTAGCTCTCTTTAAAGCATCCTTGATAACTGCTGCACCCATATCTACTGCAGGTACAGTACTGAGTTCGCCGCCCATCTTACCGATAGCTGTACGACATGCACTTACAATTACAACTTTCTTTGCCATAACTATTTACCTCCTGTTATTGAATAGTTTTCAGCTTATTTCTCCGCATCCTGCGGTTCTTCATAATAGATCTTGGCTTCTTCTTCGCCATTCAGAACTCTTAAGGCACCCTGTGCCAGAGCAATCATTTCACGCTCACCAGGAATAACAACAACCGGAGCGATCCAGCCGACATATTCCTTGATAGCATCTGTAACATCCTGACCATAAGCTATACCGCCTGTCAGAATGATTGCATCAACCTGTCCCTTTAAGACAACAGCTAATGCACCAATATCCTTGGAATGCTGATAGATGAAGGCATCCTTGACAATCTTTGCCTTCTTATCGCCGTTTTCAATCATCTTGTTGACTTCACGCATATCAGCAGTGCCAAGATATGCAGCGATACCGGCATCACCAACCGCACGCTTCATCATTGCATCAACGGTTGGATACTTGCCTGAGTAGCAGAGTCTGATCAGATCGCCAACCGGAACAGCACCAGATCTTGTTGGAGCGAATGCTCCATCACCATCAAGACCATTGAACATATCAATCATTCTGCCTTTTCTGAAGCAGCCGGTTGTGCATCCACCGCCCATATGGGCAACGATGAGGTTCAGATCCTCAAACTTCTTGTTAATGCTCTTGGCATATTCACGGGATACAGCTCTCATATTCAGAGCATGTACCTTGGATACTCTCTTGATTTCCGGCATACCGGAAAGTCTTGCGACATCCTGTAATTCATCTACAGCAGTTGGATCAACGATGTATGCAGGGCATCCTACTTCATCTGCGATCTTTCTTGCAAGTAAACCACCAAGGTTAGCCGCATGGTCACCATTTAGGGCAATCTCAAGATCATGACAGATCGCATCATTGACAACATATGTTCCTGCTTCAATAGGATGCAGGTAACCGCCTCTGCCAACAACAGCATCCAGCTTGTTGATATCGTAATTGTTCTTCTTCAGATAATCCTTGATAACACCAAGTCTGAAATCCAGCTGTGAAAATGTATTCGGGAACTTGTTCATCTGTTCAACCGGATGATCCAGTCCGATTTCAGATACCATGTGATCATCTTCGAAGATAGCGATCTTTGTAGAAGTAGATCCAGGATTAATTGCGAGTATATTCTTTGCCATGTTAACCATTTACCTTCTTCATATGTTCTGCTAATACCGCAGCTAATGCGATAGAGTTAATCTTTACATCCTTTGTATCAGAACGCGATGCAAGAATGACAGGAGCACTTGTCCCTGTTAACATAGCACCGATCTGTACACCCGGAACCAGATGTGCAATTGCCTTATATGTGATGTTGCCAGCGTGGATATCCGGGAAGACAAGGATATCTGCCTTGCCAGCCGCCGGTCTGTCCTGTGCACCCTTTTCCTTGGCTGCGGCAGGATCTAACGCAATATCCAGTGATAATGGACCATCGACAATGCAGTCACCAAGTTCGCCAGCTTCACAAGCCTTTCTCAATTCATCCGCATCTACTGTTGCAGGCATCTTAGGGTTAACAACCTCTACAGCTGCAAGTGGTGCAACTTTAGGCTGTTTGACACCGCATGCCTCGGCAACATCTGCCGTATAACGGATCATCTGCTTCTTTGCTTCTAAATCCGGATAAGGTAAGAAAGCAACATCTGTTAAGAACAGTAATCTGTCAATTGAAGGAACCTTGACAACTGCTACATGAGACAGTGTCTTGCCAGTTCTTAAACCAACTTCCTTGTTCAGTACAGACTTTAAGAAATCCTTTGTCGGTACAAGTCCTTTCATGTACATGTCAGCTTCACCATCATGTACAAGCTTTACCGCCTTCAGTGTGGCCTGAATATTATCAGGTTCATTAATTATCTTGTAGTCATTCAGATCCATGCCAATATTACCGGCGATCTCTCTGATCTTTGCTTCATCGCCAACTAATATGGCATCGACAATGCCCATTTCATGTGCTTCTTTGACAGCCTCAAGAACAGCATTGTCCTGAGCACACGTAACTGAAAGAATCTTCTTCTTTCCTTCTTTGGCTTTTTCTCTTAATGCTTCAAAACCATTGCTCATAGTTACTATATGTCTCCTTCCAACATTCTCTATGTTAAAGCATTCACAAATCGATTTCAATGAAATATAAAACTTTTTATTAAAAATTTCACAAGCTTGTGAAAAGCGCTTGTTTTCCTACAAAATTAAGCGCTTACATTCATAAATTGTTAGCATATGTACATTGTTCGTAATAGAATGTTTTCGCGAGGTACTTGTATATGATGAAAGTATGTTATCCCGGTACATTTGACCCTATTACCATGGGACATCTGGATATTATTGAAAGAGCCGCAAAGCTTTATGATGAAGTCATTGTGATGATCAATCACAATCCCCGCAAACATTGCGTATTTACGGAAGAAGAAAGAAAAGACATGATTGAACGTTCGATAGCTGCCCTTCCATGTGCTGATAGAATACAGGTTGTGATTGTTGAAGGATTAACGGTTAATGCTGCAGCTACCCTTGGCTGTTCTACGATTATCAGAGGTATCAGAGCTGTATCAGACTATGAATATGAATTATCGCAGGCTACTGCCAATATGATGCTGAATAACAAGGTAGAAACATTATTCTTAATATCCAGACCTGAATATTCCTTCCTTTCTTCCTCTACTGTTAAGGAGATAGCGGAGAATGAAGGCGATATCACAAAACTGATTCCTTCTGTTATTGTCAAAGAAGTCACTGAACGTATGAAAAACAGAAATTCCATATAAAAAAGACCCGGTTTTCCGGATCTTTTTTATACTCTATTATTCAAAGATTAACGTACAAGATCTTTCAGACTCTTGGAAGCCTTGAATCCAGGAACCTTTGTTGCAGGGATCTGAATCTGTTCCTTTGTCTGTGGGTTAATACCTGTTCTTGCTGCTCTTTCCTTAACTTCGAACTTGCCGAAGCCTGTGATATCAACCTTGGCACCATCCTTCAGAGAATCAGCAACGATTCCAAATACATCATCAACAATCTGAAGTGCTTCTTTCTTTGTCATCTTTTCATGCTTTTCAGCTAATGCTTCAGCAATAGTCTTCTTGTTTACGTTTTCCATATTCTTACCTCCTATATGGCTAAAATATAATACGCCATGCAAGCCCCGGATTTCAATACCCGAAAGCCACAAAATTAATTGATTTCTTCATTTAAATCCGCTAAAAGATTTGCTAGTGATTCATCGTTCAGGTTCTTGACGCCGCATGCATTTTTATGACCGCCGCCATGATATTTTTCCGCAACTGTATTTACCGGAACTGTTCTTGAACGAAGCGATCCATCCATCACAATTTCACCATTCCGTTCGGTTTCCGTAAAGATAGCCCAGATTTCAAATTCATGAACATTGGCATAGGCATTCACAAACATTCTGGCCTCATGGGCATCCAGATGCCATCTTTCAAGATCCTCTAATGTCACTCTGCACCAGGCAATATGATCACCATAGATCTGCACGTGGCTTCTGACCCAGCCATCGAACTTCCATTCCGCTTCTGATCTGTCCCATAACTCATGACCGATAGATGGAATATCAATGTCAAAACCGGCTAAGAATGCACCAGCTTCCAATGTGTTGGCAGTGGTGTTGGAAGTTGTGTAATTGAGTGTATCTGTCAACAATCCCTTATAAAGATACGATGCTGTTTTGGATGATACATTCTTTGACTGACATGTTTTCATAAAGGATGCCAGGATTTCGCATGTTGCTGCAGCTTTATCAAATACATACATCACATCACCAAATGGTTCACGATTTGGATGATGATCTATCTTGATAACCTTCTTTGCTGTTTCAAAGCGTCTGTCATCTACGCGTTCCTTGTTGGCAGTATCCAATACAATCGCAAGTGACTGTCTGATCACATCATCACTTACTGATTCCTGATCCGGCCAGATACCCTGCGTACAGGCATCATTGCCGCACGCATAGACATGCTTGTCTTTCCAGTTTTCTTCAATCCAGTTTTTTAATCCAGATTGTGATCCCACGGCATCACAATCTGGATTTTCATGTCTGAAAATTGTTATGACAGAAGCCTTTTCAATCTCTTCCAATAAACCATCCAGAGTCATATGCATGCCTCAGTTCAGGTTCA
Source organism: Erysipelotrichaceae bacterium (assembly GCA_019415435.1). Lineage (GTDB taxonomy): Bacteria > Bacillota_I > Bacilli_A > Erysipelotrichales > Erysipelotrichaceae > Bulleidia. Next base: position 30,112 of record DXZE01000002.1, on the reverse strand, counting down.
GAAGACGGGCTGTATCTCTTGCAATAACAAGCTCTTCATTTGTCGGAACAACATAGACATCAAGCTTGGAATCACTCTTGGAAATCTTTGCTTCTTTACCACGTGTCTCAGCATTAAGACCATAATCGATATCAAGTCCCATGCTCTCTTCACATCTCTTGAGAATTCTCTCTCTCATGATGGCATCATTTTCACCAAGACCAGCTGTAAATACAAGTGCATCTACATGACCTAACTGTGTATAATAGCCGCCGATTACATTGATAATACGGTTTACATATAACTCTACAGTAACAATCGCTCTTGGATTGCCTTCATTTACTGCATCTTCAATATCACGTGCATCAGAAGAGATACCAGATACACCTAACATACCACTGCGCTTATTCAGATATGTATCCATCTCATCCCAGGATGCGCCAAGCTTCTTGGCCATATAGAATACAACTGTAGGATCAATATCACCTGAACGTGTACCCATCATAATTCCTCCAAGTGGTGTCAAACCCATGGATGTATTGATGGAGTTTCCATGTTCAATAGCTGTAATAGAAGCACCATTGCCCAGATGGCATGTAATCATATTCAGATCACGTACATCTTTACCCATTAATTCTGCAGCTCTTCTGGATACATAGAAATGAGATGTACCATGCGCACCATAACGTCTGATCTTATACTGTGTATACCAGTCATATGGTACCGGGAATAGATAGCTCTCTGGCGGCATCGTCTGATGGAATGCCGTATCAAACACAAAGACATGACCGATATTTGGTAAAGCTTTCTTGAAAGCTTCATAACATACCAAGTGAGCCGGATTATGTAAAGGGGCCAGATCACTGAGCTCATCTACCTTTTCCACAACATCATCTGTAACAACAACAGATTCCTTGAAGTATGGTCCTCCCTGGACAATACGGTGTCCTGCAGCCTTGATTTCATCCAGAGAATCAACAATCTTATAATCCAGAAGTGACTTTAACAGAAGATTAACAGCTGTCTGATGATCCGGAAGCGGCAGCTTCTGAACTTTCTTTTCACCATTTACCTTGATGGTAAACTGCCCCATATCCTGGCCAATACGTTCAGCCTGTCCACTTGTAATAACCTTTTCAGAAGGCATGTCAAAAAGCTGGAACTTCAGAGATGAAGAACCTGAATTCACTGAAATAACTAAACTACTCATAATTTCCTCCTTCGCTTTCAGTTTCTCTGCATAAACGAATGCACTGTATAATCTCCTGATTATCTGTCAATGCTTCCATTTTCTGATATAAGTGCTCTCTTTCCCTGGACAGAGAGCGGATCTTTAAAATACTTTCATAATGATTCAGATCATCACGACATCGTTTAATCATGTCATAGACTGCCGAACGAGTGATATGCATGATATCTGCGATCTCCTGATAACTTAAATCATCACGATAATAATACCGGCATATTTCCTGCTGTTTATCTGTCAATAAGCCTCCATAGGCATCAAGAAGCTCATTTACTTCAATCTTATTCATCCTCTAAGCCTTCTGAAATACTATAGAGATAAGAATCCAGATCAAATGGACGCAGGTCTTCCGGATGCTCACCAAGACCAATGTAATAAACCGGTACATGTAACTTATGCTTGATCGCAATGACAATACCGCCCTTGGCTGTACCATCCATCTTGGTCAGGATAATACCGGTCAGATTGGTAGATTCCGCAAATACTTCTGCCTGCTGCAAACCATTCTGACCTGTTGTCGCATCCAAGACCAGCCATGTATCGTGAGGTGCACCTTCAATTTCCTTGCCAGCGACCCTGTTCATCTTACTGAGCTGAGCCATTAAACCAGCCTTATTCTGTAAACGTCCGGCTGTATCACAGATCAGAATATCAATGTTATTCTCCTTGGCATAGCGGCATCCATCTACAATAGCCGCAGAAGGATCTCCATTTGGTCTGCCTTTGATAACCGGTACATTGAGTCTTTCTCCCCACATGGCAAGCTGTTCAATAGCCCCTGCACGGAATGTATCCGCAGCAGTAAAAGCTACCTTCTTTCCTTCCTTCTGCCACATAGATGCAAGTTTTGCGGCAGTGGTTGTCTTGCCTGAACCATTTACGCCTTCCAGGAAGATAACCGTAGGTCCGTTTTCATTGAAAACAATCGGTGGATCCGGATATTCCTCATAAATGTTCTTCATGTTTTCAATTAAGAAATTCATGGCCCATTTAAAGGTTATGGTCGGATACTTGGAGGCTGTTTCCTTCATCTTGTCACAGATTAAATCTGCGATTTCAATACCTACATCACTTTCCAGTAATGTGATAGTCAACTGTTCCAAAAACTCATCATTGATTCCCTTATAGTTAGCCTTTAAAGAACCAAGGGAATCACCAAAACTCTGTCTCGATTTCTTAAAGCCTGATAAATACTGGGCTTTATCTTCTTTCTTTGAAAAATTACTCCTTAATTTGGAAAGAAAACTCATGACTGTACCTCCCCATCAGGTTCTGCCATCTTAACGGCATCCTTTAATTCAACCTTAAGCATCTGCGAGACACCCTGTTTCTGCATCGTAACACCATACAGAACATCTGCTTTTTCCATCGTTCCTACTCTATGGGTTACCACAATAAACTGTGTACGATCTGTGTAGTTATGCAGAAATTGGGCAAAACGTTCTACATTGCCCGGATCTAATGCGGCTTCTACTTCATCAAGAATAACTAAAGGAACCGGCTTTACCTTCAATATGGCAAACAATACACATAAAGCTATTAAAGACTTTTCTCCACCTGAAAACAGCATATTGTTCTGTACTGCCTTGCCTGGCGGCTGGGCATCAATATCAATGCCTGTATTCAGAAGATCAGAAGGATCCTGTAAGATCAATCTTGCCTTACCGCCGCCATACAATGTACGGAAGATGTTATCGAACTCCGTATTGATCTTATCAAACATCTCCTTGAACTGCTTTTTCATGACCGTATCCATTTCATCAATGGCTGCTAATATCTTGTCACGGGAAAGTGTGAGTTCTTCAATATTCTTCTTCATTGTTTCATAGCGTTCATTGACTTCGCAATACTGTTCAGGAGCTTCCATATTGACATTGCCAAGATGTTCGATATCCGCTCTTAACTGGGCAACTTCTTCCTTGGCATTTTCAATATCTTCATCCGTTGTCCTGGTACGGGCAAATTCATAAGTCAGCTGATACTCAGAAGCTAACCTCTGCAGATCTGTTTCACGCTTTGTCTCTAAGCGTGTCTTATCAATCTTAATCGCATTGGCACTTGCTTCAGCGGTCTTAAGATCCTTACGCATCTGACGCAGTTGTGCTTCACGACGTTCAATATCATGATTCTCATTGGACCGTTCATCACGTCCTGACTTGATCTCATTTGTGATCTGGTCACGTCTTGCATAAGCTTTATTCAAACGGATAACAAGATCATCTGTATGTGCTTCGGCATTATCCTGATCATCATCCTTCTGTAACAAAGCATAATCATTTCTCAGTTTTTCATACTTTGCTTTCTTTGCATCAACAACTGGTTCTAATGATGCAGAAGCGTAACGTTTTTCCTGCAGATCATGGGCAATATTCTGTCTTTCTTCAGATGCCTGATTCTGATTCTTTATAGCTAACTGCAATCTTGCATTTTCACTGTCTAATTGCGCGGCTGTATCTTCAGCTTCTTTCTTCATTGTCACAAGATTGGTATTATGCTTGGTTTTGCCACCGGTCATCGAACCTCCGCGATGAATGACTTCACCATTTAATGTAACAATCTTATAGCCTCTATTTGTTAAGCTGGAAAGCTGATTGCCGGCTTCCATCGTCCTGGCTATCAATACATTATTTAAAAGAGATTCTACAACCGGATTAAATGTCTCATCACATGTCACAAAATCAGCAGCACTGCCAAGATACCCTTCTGTATTCTCACAGATAATCTGATCCTGCTGGCGGATATATCTTGGCTTACATACCGTTAAAGGCAAGAAAGTCGCACGGCCAGAAAGGTTTCTTGTTAAGAAACGGATCGCATCTCTGGCGGACTGTTCATTATCAGTAACGATGTAGTTCATCGCTCCACCAAGGGCTGTAGAGACGGCTTCTTCATAACCTTCAGATACATGTAACACCTGTCCTATTACACCAAGGATGCCATGCAGGGCATGCTGGTTATTCATGACAGCCTTGATACCCTGCTGGTTATTAAATGGATTCTTTAATAAAGATTCCAGAACATTACGTCTGTTTTCAAGGGCTCTGACTTTCATCTCAGCCTGATTGCGTTCCGCAGCTCTGTCCGCAAGATTCTGGGCAGCCTGGTTCAGTTTCTCACTAAAAAGACGGATATCTTTCTGCAGGTCTTCATAACGCTGCTTACGGTCTTCATATTCACTCTTTGCGGCAGAAAGCATATCCTTCATCTGTTCTGCCTTCTGCTTGTCAGAGCCTGTTTCCACTATGTACTTGCGCTTTTCATCCAGTTCTGTCTTACGTGCTTCCAAAGCCTGCACGTCATGATAGTTCTGCATTAATTCTTCCTGCAGGTCATTGATATTCTGATCTAAAGCACTGATCTTACGGCGTCCTTCCTGGATTCGGGTCTCTGCAACCTGAATGTTGGTATTGTACATGGTTGTATTGGTTTCGATATCAAACAATGTCTTATCCGCAGATTCTATCTGCTTGCTGATATCATCAATATCATTGACCAATACGGTAATTTCAATTTCTTCCAGACGTTTTTTCTTTTCTTTATAGATCTCTGCCTTATGTGCCTGACGCTTTAAAGGTGATACCTGCTTTTCTAATTCTGTAAGAATATCCTGGGAACGTTCAAGATTTGTCTTGGTTCTCTCTAATCTTGAAAGAGATTCAATCTTACGTTTCTTATACTTGGCAACTCCGGCTGCTTCTTCAAAGATACCTCTTCGATCTGCTGGTTTTGCTTCCGCAAAGCTGACAACGTTACCCTGAGAAATGATAGAAAGAGAATCTCTGCCAAGGCCTGTATCGAGAAAGAGATCAACCACATCCTTTAATCTGACATTTCTGCGGTTGATCAGATATTCTGCATCTCCTGAATCACGGTATAAGCGTCTTGTGACTTCGAGTTCGTCCTGATCACTGTTCAGGATGTGATTGGAATTATCAAAGACAAGCGTCACTTCAGCCATATTGACTTTACGTCTGTCCGCAGATCCGGCAAAGATGACATCATTCATCTTTTCACCACGCATGGACTTGGCACTTTGTTCACCAAGTACCCATCTTACTGCATCTGCTATATTTGACTTTCCACATCCATTCGGACCTACTATACCGGTTATAGGATGATCAAAAGTTATTGTCGTTCGATCCGCAAAGGACTTGAATCCCTGCATCTCAATTTGTTTTAAAAACATTTTTTCTCCTTAAATACCGCTAGTGATTATATCAAAAATCACACACGGCTGAAAGAATACATCACTTTGCAGAATGATCTTCCTTTAAAATAGCTATGATTTCTTCTAAAGCCTTTGTTTCATCACTCTTAACTGGTTCGGCTGGTTTCTCTTCTGGTTTTTTATGAAGCTTGTTTACAGCCTTGACCATTAAGAACAAGACAAATGCCATCAATATGAAATTGATAACCGTACTGATGAAGGCACCGATCTTCAGATCAATAGTGCCCATGGAAATGACCCAGTCACTGAAATCTACCTGTACAAGCAAACCGATGATTGGATTGATGATGTTATCAATAAAGGATGTGATAATGCTCTGGAAAGCAGCACCGATGATAACACCAACAGCCATATCCATGACATTTCCACGTAATGCAAATTCTTTGAATTCATTAAAAAAGTTCTTCATAAGCTTCCTCCACTATTTCTTTCTGATTCTTTTCATCATGCAGGATGACATAGCTTCCATAACAATCCGGATTATCCGATACATATGGATGCGGCTCCAGTATTGCTGTTACACCATCTGCATAGACTAACGGATATACATTGCCATGAAGATCCTGCATCTTAGACAAAGTATGATCTTCATAGAAGCCATCCTTGATATACATTAAGGTTCTGCGTCCATATACCAGTTTATAGGCATAGAGATGGAAGTGATACCTTTCCTGGAATGCCTGTAATGTCTCCTGTATCTGTATACCATTCATTTCACTGGATAGGATGACGCCATCACAACCATGTTCGAGATAGAAGGCTGCCGCATAGGAATTGGCAACATTGCATGTCATTCCGGCAAGACTATGCGATATATCATGATACAGATCATTGACGGATCCAATTACGGCATGATGGATTTCTTTCTTGTCATTCATATTCTGATGAATAACAGGTAAGAAATGATCTGAATCATAGCTTTCCTGCATGCTGGAAATACCTTTGTATTCTGTTTCTGTATCACTTTGAATCAAAAGCCGGTCAAATAATGGTTTTACTTCATGTACATCAGAATAGTATTCCTTTTTACCCTGTCTTATATGGGTATGCATGCGTAATTCATGCAGATGTAATAATGCATTTCTTCTGATTTCATTTAATCGGGATATCGGAATAAAGATGTTATCCGCATGTCCTGTAAAGGAATTAACAACATAAGGATATACATCTGTTTTTTCCAATGCCTTATGAATTCTTTCATCATTAACTGGTGAAGAGGATGCCTTCTCACATACTTCCTGACTGCTTTCAGAAACACTATTGCCTCTTTCATCCTGATAGGTAACAGTAAATGGTTTACCAATCTCAGCGGTATAGGTACAGGTCAACGGTACTTTCTTTAAAGAAACATCCATCTTTTCACGGATGCTTTCCAGAAGACGGGCATCACTGGTCTTCCTTAATACCTGACCAGGTTTTGGGGCAGGCTTACTGTGACATAGTAATGTCACAATATCGCCTGCATGTGCTTCATTGATAAGCCTGTTTTTCTGATCATAGATCTTAACCGCTGTTAAGCCTGTATCATATGGTTCATTGATAATTCTTAAGCCATCATGCTGGTAGAGTGTATCAGACAGCTTCACTTCTACCATACCATTGTGGTAATGCAGAACTTTCCCGATTTCGATACCCTGATGGTTAGGACGGTATTGTGACATACGCTGTTTTGTATCCGCATGGAACATATGACCATCCGAGAACCCTCTGTTAAACATTAATAACAGTTCCTTGTTTCTCTTTTCTGAAACATGATAGGTTTCATGATTGTAATAGGCATCAATAGCTTCACGGAATGTTCTGGTAACTAACCAGACATATTCCGGCCGTTTCATTCTGCCTTCTATCTTAAAGGAAGATACCCCTGCCTCAATTAACTCTGGCAGGTGATCAATGACATTCAGATCCTTGGGAGAAAGGATATAATCCCCTTCCTTAAAATGCTTTCCTTCTTTTGGATAATACTTTAATCTGCAGCATTGTGCACACATACCCCTGTTAGCACTTCTGTTTTTAATGGAAGCACTCATCAGACACTGACCACTGTAGGAAATACAGATAGCCCCATAGGCAAATACTTCAATTTCCATATTTGTCCTGCAGGCTTCTCTGATGATTCCTATTGGTGTCTCACGGGCTAATACAACTCTTTTGGCACCAAGCTTCTGCATGAGTCTGACCCCGTCCATATTATGGATATGCATCTGGGTACTGCAATGTACATCAAAGTCCGGATAACACTTTCTGATGTAATCAAACAAACCCATATCCTGTACAAGAATACCGTCGCAGTCATTGTGATACAGGAAATCTACTTCTTCCTTTGCCTTCTCTATTTCTGTTTCATAGAGCATGGTATTGATTGTGACATAGATCCTGACATTACAATCATGACAAAAGGAAACAGCTTCCTGGAACTCTTCATGAGAAAAGTTACCCGCAAAGGCTCTTGCGGAGAATGTTTTCAGGCCCAGGTATACAGCATCTGCACCACCATATACCGCAGCCTTTAAGGATTCCATATTTCCTGCCGGGGCTAATAATTCAACTTTATTCATGACATTTCTCCTTAACAATGCGGTAGCTTTCTACTAAGTCTTCCAGATGCATGGATGCATTGGCGCTGGAAGTCGATGGCAGACTGATATGCTCTATATCTAAAGAAACATATTTATCATATAAAGATCCTGCTCTTTTACCGGTAGTAAATATTGCTTGGATATGTGTATCTGGTAAAAGAGAGGCAATATCATTAACGGTAACATCCGTAATGGAAGCATCCGAAGAGCCTTTGATTGTACAGTCATGGATCACATCCCATAAGGCAATATGATGCGTGTGGCAGAATGCTTCTTTATCAATAACAGGATCATCAAATAACTGTTCCATAACAGGCCAGAAACGGTTATGCGTATTAGCATAATAAAAGTTCTGTTTTCTAGAGATAACGGACGGGAAAGAACCCAGTATCAATACCCTGCTTTCATGATCATAAACAGGTGGAAATGGATGTACGATATGTTCTTTCTCCATGTTAAAGACTCCTGTAGGAAACACTCTGACTTTTAACATTCTTCAATATAAAAGTCATAAACCCGTCTTGTGGATCAGTCTTTCCCTGTTTGCATGCCTGATCCAAATCGGCAAGTTCCTTTAACCATCTTAATACTGTCTTAGAAGATACCATAGATGAATCCTTGGACAGATAGTAAACATAACCGGATGTAATATGCATTCTTGCGGCAATTGAATCATTACTCATGCCTTTTTCATGACATAAACGGATGTTTGCAAACATGCGGAAACGACTGGCAAGTAATGAAATTAAGGTGATATATGTATATCCTCCCAAGATCATTTCCTGTATGATTTCCAGACTCCCTTCAAGATCCCCTTTGGCAATCCTTGCGGCAAGTGTAGTGATATCCGTATCCGGATTAACAGATACAAGATGACGGATATCATTCTGATCATATTCTTTCTTGCCATACAGTAATAACTTTTCTATGGAATTATGTAACAGCATCGTGTCATTTCTGACTCTGCCCAATAATTCATTCATTGCCTGTCTGCTTAAAGTCAGACCATACTTTTTAAGTTCCTTAGATGCATAGGCAGGAAATTCCTTCTCTTTGATTTCATCAAAGTGAACGGTTTCTATATGATACTTTTCAAGCAGTTTGAAACCTTTCTTTACAGAAGAATAGTTCTGATCATGACAATAGAATATTAATAAAGCATTATCATTAGGCTGATCCAGATATTGCTTCAAAACAGAAAGTACATGTTCCTCTTCTTTGTTTTTCTTTGTTGTCTTGGTACTGGCTGCCCGTTTTCTTTTCCCCTGGGTTAAGAAATACGGATTACGTAAAATGACAGCTTTACGGTCTTCATCAAACAGAGAATATGAATCACACTCCATCATGGCAGCGTCTATATTAAACTGCTTAGGATCATCCGCATCGATATAGATCGTATGATCTCTGTCTATCTTATACTTCTTTAAAAGATCATGAAGCTGACTCTCCATCCGGTACTGATCATCACCTGTATAAATCAATATGCCCATGTCTGTCATTTTATACCACGATCGCTGATCTGTCCTCTTAAGAATGCGGTATTTCCTTCAGAAGTTATGAGAAATGTTCCAAAAGGAAGAAATACAATCCGGATATCACCTGCATCTCTCGTGAGACAATACGGAATATGTCTTTTCAATAGTTTCTGCATGGTTTCTTCAGAAGGATGATGATAGATACGATAGGCACCAGCGGATATAACCGCAAGATCTGGTCTTACTGTATCAAGAAATTCATCCGAAGAGCCGGTTTTGGAGCCATGATGGCTTAACTTCAGAATATTGCAATGGAGATGGTTATACTTTTCTGCAATCTCATTTTCCTGATCCTGTTCGACATCTGCCATCAGACATACATTCTGATTACCTGCCTTTACATAATTGACAATAGAAGAAGCATTCTCATTATCACTATCTGTATTGTTAAGATCATACAGGGTAAAGATACCAGAAATAGTTTTATCTTTATGGGTCGTAATCACATGTTCCGGCTTGTATTTCTTTTCGATGTTTTCCTTATTGCCGGAATGATCATTATCACTATGGGTAATAATCAATGTATCCAGATGATGAATCCCTTCTGATTTGAGATAATCATCCAAAGCATTCCAGGCAGATGGCTTGCCTGTATCAATCAGTATATTCTGAGAGTTTAAAGGCGCACGTAACAGGATACTGTCACCCTGACCAATATTGATAAATGCTAATTCCATAAACGGATGAAATAACCCAGTGATCTGAAACACCAGTAATAAGATACAGACAAACTGATGAAAGTATTTCTTTTTTAAAGATACAATAACAAGAAGGATAAAGAATAACAGTCCCTCTCCAAACATACTGCCAGGTATTTCAAACAAAGATAAAACCTGCAGGATATACGATAGAAATGGATCTAATAGTCTTATCGGAACAAATGGCAGGAATAAAGACAAGAGACTTAAAAACCATAATAAACCATACAGTTTCTGTAAGAATCTGTAACAGAGATTCATAACCGGATTCATCGCATGTAATAACACTGACTGCAGCATCAGTATCCCGTTAAAACAGATTAACTTCCGATGTTCTGTAAAGAAAACAGATATTCTGTATAAAGCAGGTATCAGAAAGGAAAGAGAATAAATTTGTGATGGATAAACAAGCATGATAATACCTAAACAGATTCCTGTTTTCTCTTTCGGATCTAAATCCGTATAGGATAACAACCGGAATAAGAGTGACTGTACAACTAACAAAGGGAATCTGTATACAACAATCAGAAACAAAGATACAGCTATCAGTATCTTGTTTCTTTTCTTCCAATCGATAAAACGGGCCAGGATGACATTCAGAATACTGAGTATGCCTACATATGAAAAACCATTTGCGTAAAACCATTCTTCTTCATAATCTTTCATACGGATATTCAATAAAGATCTGTATAAAAGCGGCTGGTCTTTTTCATCTGCTTTCTGAATCTGATTCTGTAAGAAAGACCGGAAGGAATGATGCTTTTTAACGAAGCTTATCTGTCCTTCATCAGCACAATAAGAAACACCATAGGAAGAAGCCCATCTTTCATAATCAAAACGATAGAATCCATTCTCTTTTGTGATTTTCTGATAAGGACCTTCTACTTTGTATTCAGCATCGATATACAAAGGCTTATCCGTATAGACTAATACCTTTTGTTTACGATCTGAAAGGATGGCATAGGAACCATTAACGATCTCGGCCTTACCAGTATGCATATGGATTTCAGATGCGTCATAGCGTGGAATCCATAGAGTAATAAGAAGTAACCCAACTACAATGACACTCTTATCTTTTGTACGCAATAGCCATAAGGCAAGACAGCAGACTAAAGCAGTATATCTGTATTTTTCATAACAGCATACATACAGGAAAACAAGCAGACAGAATAAAGCAGGATTCTCTCTGATTGTTTTCATAAGGTAATCAGATCCTTTAATTTATCAAACTTTACCTGACCAATACCCTTTACTTTCATCAGATCTTCAATTGTCTGAAAAAGATGTTCAGAACGATAAGCTATGATTTTATCGGCTGTTCCTTTACCAATACCTGGTAAAGTACATAATTCTTCCTTGCTGGCGGTATTAATTGATATTCTTTGTACTTCCCCTTCCTGTTTCTTGTAAGGCACAAAGATAACATCATGATCCTTTAAGACAAGATCAGGATTCAGCAACGATGTATCCGCATTGTCTTCCAGTCCTACTTTATCCAAAGCTTCCTGCAAGGTGGTATACATTGTAAGTTCCGTACTGCCTTTGTTTTTAACAGCACCACGCATTGTGACATGAATTGTATCGGTTTTGATCTCTTCAAGATCAGCGGGTTTAATATCTACCCCGATTGCCAGTATCAACAGGCATAAAAAAATAAGCAGTTGCTTCATAGGAAACCTCCTGCTTATGTATTACCGGAAAAATCGCGAATTCCACGAAATTATTTAACAGAAACGATCGTTACCTTGTAAGGCTTGGCAACCGGTACTCTGACTTCGTCTCCTGCCTTATGATCCATGATAGCCTGTGCTAATGGAGTATCGTTAGAGATACGGCCATGCAGAGGATCAGCTTCGGTAGAACCGACAATAGAATACTCTTCTGTTTCATTTGTATCCATGAATTCAATTCTGACAGTAGAACCGATATGAATATTCTTGCCGCCTTTGGATGTATCAATGATTTCATAATGACCAGGTTGCAGCATGTTTTCCAGTTCAACAATTCTGGATTCTACTTCAGACTGCTTTTCACGTGCTGCATCATAGTCGGCGTTTTCGGAAAGGTCGCCCTGAGAACGTGCTTCCGCAAGTTCAGCCTTCACTTCTTCACGGACAACATGAACAAGATTATCGTATTCATTCTGCAGGTCTTTTAAACCCTTTTCAGTGACATATATCTTTTTATCTTCAGCCATTTGAATTCTCCTTATTTTTGCTTGAAAATTATAGCATTGTGTGATGAATGATGCTACTGATTTTTGTGTTCAGAAGGTCAATCGCAACCTTGTTGGAACCGCCTTCCGGAATGATAATATCCGCAAATCTCTTCGATGGTTCGATGAAGTATTCATGCATTGGACGGACCGTATCCATGTACTGATTGACAACCGATTCCATCGATCTGCCTCTTTCCTTGACATCTCTTAATAATCTGCGGATAAAGCGGATATCCGCATCCGTATCTACGAATACCTTGATATCCAGCATGTTTCTAATTTTTTCATCCTGTAAGACGAACAATCCTTCCAGAATTAATACATCACAAGGATAGCATGTTTCCGTAACCTCACTGCGGGTATGATGGACAAAGTCATAGGTAGGCTTTTCTATTGTCTTTCCATCCATCAGTTCATGGATCTGTTCGACTAACAGATCATTGTCAAATGCATCCGGATGGTCATAGTTTGTTTTGACTCTTTCTTCCATAGGCATATCCGACTGATCTCTATAATAGTCATCCTGACGGATAATCAATACAGATGTGACATCCGCAAAAGTTTCCTGAATGTGTCTTGAAATGCTGGTTTTACCGGATGCTGAACCTCCGGCGATACCGATAATCAATGGTTTTGTCATTCTATGTCCCTTCTTCTACAGATACCAACCGATCCTGTGCGTCATATGTTAAAGTGATATGAAATGGTTCTGTTTCTTTCTTCATCATCTTTTTTAAGAAAACCTTATCGCCTTCCCATAAAGAAAGAGAAAGAACATCACTTTCATTTACCCATCTAAGCGTACCTTCATCACAATCATGCATTTCACCATGATACAGACTGGAAGTATAGATATAGATTCGCTCTTCTTCTAAATGTGGATATCGGAAATACACAACCCCTCTGTAATCCAGTTTATCTGCGGTTAATCCGGTTTCTTCATACATTTCGCGCTTGGCACACTCTAACATGCTTTCACCGTTTTTCCTTTTACCGCCTATGCCAATATACTTACCCACATTAACATCATTCTGTTTCTTATTGCGGTAAAGCATCAGAACCTGATGGTTCTGAATTAAGTAGATACAGGTACTGTCTTTCATTGTTTCTGATGCAGATACTTGTCTACATTGGCTTCATGTTCTTCAAATGTCTTAGCGTAGTAGATCTTGCCATCACCATAGACATCAGCCATAAAGTACAGATAATCATTATCTGCCGGATGTATCGCTGCTTCCAGGGCTGTCTCACCAGGATTTTCGATTGGTCCTGGTGGAAGACCATCGACCTTATACGTATTGTATGGGGAATCATAATCCGGATTAGCTTCACATGCCTGCCAATTATCTGTCTGCTTGTCAAAGTCAATCGCATAGCATACCGTTACCGAACTCTGTAATTTCATACCTGCATTCAGTCTGTTATAGAAGACACCAGCGACATTCTTTAAATCATCCGGATTCGTACCGGCTTCATACTGAATGATAGAAGCCATTGTATAAATATCATTAATGGAATGACCACTTGCGGCAATGTCCTCCGCATACTTCTTATAGACTTTTAAAGTCTGGTTTAAAACCATCGTTGTGATTTCTTCAGCCGTAGTTTCCTTATTCACTTCATATGTAGCAGGAGATAAATATCCTTCTAAATCAATACGGATATTCTCATTAAACATATCTTCCGTAATGAAAGGATATGTACTCATCTGACTTCTCAGCCAGTCATCATTATTCCATAAAGCTAAAAGATCATCTGCGGATACATTGGTTACTTCCGCAAACTTGTCAGCCGCATCCTTGGCCCAGTCACCTTCTACAATGGTCACAATCGCCGCATCTCTCTTGGCCGCATTCTGATCATTTAAAGTAGTAAATAACTGATCCAGATCCCATGATTTATCTAATGTAAAGACACCGTATTTGATATCAGTCAGATGTTTGTATCTTGCATAAAGATAGGCAGAATTGGCATTTTTAATAATACCCTGTTTTTGAAGCTTACTAGCGACATCCCTGGTTAACTCGCCTTCATCTACTTCAAATTTTACTTCCTCACTGTCAGCCTGTGCCGGCTGTAAAGAGTCATAAATAGAATACACGCCTATTCCTAAAAGAATCAGAAGCAGAATGAGAATCACTAAAACTATCTTCTGTAATAAAGGTGTTCTGCGCTTCTTTTTCTTTTTAAGAGGTTTTACATCGTCTGTATCGGTTTCATCGGTTGTATCAACTGTACTTTCCGTAACAGGTTCTTTCTCTGCTTCCAGAGTTTCCTGCTGGACCGTATTCTTATGAATCCCTCTTGCGTGTTTACCGGTGACTTCTGTAAGTCGTAAAGCTTCGGATAATTCACTTTTTGCGGCAGGTAATGGATCTGTATCTTCTTTAGAATCAAGATGAATGACATCACTTAATTCATCTTTGACACCTGGATCATCATCCGTCAAAGAATCTGGGATTTCATTATCCTCTTCCCCTTCGGCATTGACCTTGTCATCAGCTGGTGAATCTATGTCGATATGAAGGACATCATCCAGCTCATCCTTAACCCCAGGATCATCATCCGTAATGGAATCCGGAATCTCATCGTCTTCTTCTCCCTGCGCATTGACTTTATCATTGGCTGGAGAATCAGAAGATTTCTCTGCATACTGCTTTTTTATTTCTTCATCAGATACATCGCCTTTATTATGAAGCGTACGCATCATCCTGGTTTTTTCACCAAGGACAATATCAGGCAGATCATCCAATTCATCAAAATCAATATTATTCTTCGGATCAGACTTCATCAGAGATCTCCTTCATTCTGAAAAGCACCCAGTACCTCTTCACACATTTCCCAGTCATCCGGATCTGTGACTTCATCCATATTACCGTCTTCATCATAGGTATAGGCATAAACACTGCCTTCAGGATCAGATGGATCGGTAAACAGAACAAACTTTCTGTCACTGTGTTCATCATCAAAAGTAAGCAGTATTTCTACTTCTCTTTCCTGTCCACTGTCATCTGTGATAATCATACGGTTGCTTTCTTCCATGTTTAAATCTCCTTTACAATAAAAGGCGTACTGCGCCTTTTATTTCTGATTGGCATCCAGCCATCGCTGCAATATCGCAACAGCAGCCAGCTGATCAATTTTCTTCTTGCGATGCCTGCGAGATACATCTGCCTCTAAGAGAATCGCTTCTGATTCCTGGGTTGTATTTCTTTCATCCTGCATTTTGACAGGAATACCGGTTTCCTTCTCCAGAACCTTGCCGAATTCAAGACAGATCTGTGCTCTTTCTGCCGCATCACCATTTTCCAATAATGGCAATCCCAATACGATGATATCCGGCTTCATTTCCTGAACCAGCTCTTCAATGCGGTCTAAAGCCGTATCATAATCATCAGAAGGAAAACGGATTGTCTTTACTGTTCCCGCTATGAAACCAGTCTCACTCCAGCTGACCCCACAGGTCACACTGCCGAGATCCAGTCCCATGTACTTTGGCATTACTTATTTTCCTCTAAATAGAAACGTACAAGCTCTTCAATAATCTCATGTCTTTCAACAGACTGAATGATACTGCGGGCATTGTTATGAGAAGAAATGTAGGCAGGATCATTAGAAATCAGATAACCAGCTATCTGATTGATTGCATTGTATCCTCTTTCGTTTAAAGCCGTTTCCACATGCTTGAGAACCTCACGAATATTTTCACGTCTTACTTCTTCAGCATTAAAACTAACGGTCTCGGTTGCATCATTACGAACTTTACTCATAATGGATCCCTCCTTTATCCTTATTTTAAACTTTATTCTCTGAAATGTATAGAATCCACATCAGTACTTATGTAAAATTTCCACTATTTACAAAAAAATCCCGTAAGAGTACCTTACGGGAAATCATTAACCCTGAATCAACTTCTTTGCGGTAGCGTGTGCTTCATCAATCTTAGTCACATCACGTCCACCAGCCTGGGCCATGTCAGGACGGCCACCGCCATTACCACCGCATACCTGGGCAGCAGCCTTAACGATGTCGCCAGCTTTCATACCCTTGGCTACTGCAGCCTTGGAGGCAGCACATACAAAGGTAACCTTGCCATTGCTTTCATTAGAGACAAAGACAAGTCCATCGCCAAGCTTGGAGCGAAGTGTCTCTGCATATTCCTTTAGACCCTTGTTATCATGATCCTTTAACTTCAGGAATAATGCCTTGATACCCTGAATGTCTTCAGCCTTATCGACAATAGATTCAGCTTCCGCATTCATAGCCTTTTCTTCAGCCTTCTTGACTTCTCTGCTCAGTTCTGCATTTTCTTCCTGCAGCTTCTGAATTCTTTCCTTTAAGCCATCCCAGCTCTTTAACTTTAACTGCCCAGCCAGATCATTCAGATAATCTTCCTGATTGCGGAAAGAATGATACGCATCCATCTTTGTTTCACAGGTAATTCTTCTTACACCTGAACCAACAGATTCTTCAGAGATAATTCTGAATACGCCTAATGCACCAGTGTTGGATACATGGGTGCCGCCGCAGAATTCCTTGGATACATCACCCATGGATACAACTCTGACCATATCACCGTATTTCTCATCGAATAAGGCAGTAGCACCTGTCTTTCTTGCTTCTTCAATCGGCAATACTTCGGTAGTAACAGGCAGATCTTCCTGAATCCATGTATTGACTAATTCTTCTACCTTCTTTAACTGCTCTGCAGATGGCTTTTCAAAGTGTGTGAAGTCAAATCTGCCATAAGTCGGGCAGTTATAGGAACCAGCCTGAGCAATATGATCACCTAATACTTCCTTTAATGCACTCTGTAACAGATGTAATGAGGAATGGTTGGCACGGGTACGCTGACGGTCTTTATAGCTGTACGCGCCTTCAACAATATCTCCAACACGCAATGTTCCTTCTACATGGGCAATATGATGCAATGGCTGCTTATGCGGTGCCTTCTGTACATCGACAACATCCGCATTGAATACATCATTCCAGAGTTTACCGGTATCAGCACACTGACCACCGCTTTCGGCATAGAAACATGTCTTATCAAGGATGACATCACCTTCATCATCCAGTTCATCCACACTGACACCATCTTTGAATAATCCAATGACTTTACCAGTGGAATGTCTGTCTGTATAGCCTGTGAATTCAGAGTTTTCGGTGAAGTTCATCAGGTCCTTGGATTGACCATGCATGGACTGCAGGTTGCCTCTGGCTTCTCTTGCCCTCTGTTTCTGGGCAGCCATCTCTTTCTTAAAGCCTTCTTCATCAACGGTATAGCCATTGTCTTCCGCAATCTCTTTGGTTAATTCTTCCGGATAGCCATAGGTATCATATAAACGGAATACAACTTCACCAGGAAGCTGCTTTGTGTCCGCATGTTCCTTTAAGGCATCATTTAACAATGCTTCACCATTGGCTAATGTCTTATGGAAGGATTCTTCTTCATTCTTGACAAGTCTTGAGATTAAAGGAACCTTTTCTTCAATATAGCCATAGTATTCCTTCATATTATCCGCAACTACCTGGACAAGCTGATACATAAAGGAACCTTCAATACCAAGCTTGATACCATAGCGTACGGCTCTTCTTAAGACTCTGCGCAATACATAGCCTCTGCCTTCATTAGAGAACATGGCACCATCCGCGACAGCAAATGTAACAGTACGGATATGATCCGCAATGACTCTGTAAGCCATCTTGTATTCCTGTTCATCATAGGAATGCATGGCATACTTTTCTGTTGCGTGAATGATTGGCAGGAACAGGTCTGTATCGAAGTTTGTTTCACCTTCCTGAATGAAGTCAACAAGTCTTTCAAGACCCATACCTGTATCAATGTTCTTCTGCGGAAGTTCTTTGTATTCAGAACGCGGAACTTCACCAGGTCTGCAATCATACTGCGAGAAGACGATATTCCAGAGTTCTACATAACGGTCATTTTCCATATCATCAAAGAACAGTTTCTCACCGATATGATCCGGATCATACTTTTCACCACGGTCATAATAGATCTCTGTGTCTGGTCCACCCGGACCTCTGCCGATTTCCCAGAAGTTATCTTCAGACTTACGGATATGAGATTCAATCATGCCTGTCTTTACCCAAAGGTTATAAGCTTCCTCATCATCCGGATAGACTGTGACATATAAACGCTCCGGATCAAAACCGATCCAGTCTGAGGAAGTAAGGAACTCCCATGCCCATGGGATAGCTTCTTTCTTAAAGTAATCACCAATAGAGAAGTTACCTAGCATTTCAAAGAATGTATGGTGACGGGCAGTTCTGCCTACATTTTCAATGTCATTTGTACGAATGCACTTCTGGGCATTGGCAATACGCGGGCAGGCTGGTTTAACAGATCCGTCAAAATACTTCTTTAATGTAGAAACACCAGCATTAATCCATAACAATGTAGGATCATTATGCGGTATCAGAGAGGCAGATGGTTCAATCATAAAACCCTTGGATTTAAAGAAATCCAGGAACATCTGTCTGACCTGATTGCCGCTTAGATTTTTGTTTGCGCTCATAAATCCTCCTGAACAATAAAAAAATTCCTGTTATTCACAGGAACGTAATATACGCGGTACCATCCTGATTCACATAGTTTCTATGTGCACCTTAATTGTGTCTGTAACGCAGAACTGCGTTATCCTTTCGGATACTCATGAAAAGCAGCTTCATTCTTATATACATGAAAACTTTCACCAGCCGTTTTCTCTCTTATAATGTATAGTTAAGAGTTACTATCCTTTTCTTAACGATTTAACGTAATTAGTCTAGCACATTTCTAACAAAACATTTCAATAAAATGAAAGTGAATTGTTTTGTTTTCATGAATTCATCTCCATTCAATATTCATAAAGTCATATTTGATTGCATTAGTGAAAATAATGAAATATTATTTTAATACATGAAACTTATTTCAGGGAGGAATGTAAATTTATGAAAAATATTATCAAGCCGCTATTGGCGGCAGGTATGGCGGTGTCGATTGCCGGCTGTACCGTAGGAGGCAGCGCCGCTGCTGCATCTGCCAAGAAGTCAGATGATGATACTTATACCGTAGGAATTATCCAGTTAGTCCAGCATCCGGCACTAGATGCAGCTACAAAGGGCTTTGAAGATGCTTTAAAGGATGAATTTGGGGACAAGGTTACTATTGAATATAAGAATGCTTCAGGCAACTCTACAGACTGTGTTACCATTGCCAATCAGTTTGTTTCAGATAATGTAGATCTGATTATGGCAAATGCGACACCAGCCTTGCAGGCCGCAAGTTCTGCGACAACTACAATTCCGGTACTTGGTACATCCGTAACCGATTACGGCACAGCCCTGGATATTGATTTCAAAGGTTCAATCGGTACAAATGTTTCCGGTACAACAGATCTTGCCCCACTAGACCAGCAGGCAGATATGTTCAAGGAACTGTTACCGGATGCCAAGAAGATTGGTATTCTGTACTGCAATGCAGAACCAAACTCAAAGTATCAGGCAGATATTGTTGAAAAAGATCTGCAGGATCTTGGTTATGAAGTCACAAGATATAAGTTCACAGATTCCAATGATGTACAGCAGGTAACCCAGACCGCCTGCAATGAATGTGACGCATTATACGTTCCAACGGATAATACAGCTGCTAACGCTGCTGAGACAATCAATAATGTAGCCCTTCCTGCAAAGACACCGATCATCACTGGTGAAGAAGGCATTATGGCCGGATGCGGTATTGCGACATTATCCATTGACTATTACAATTTAGGCAAGAAAACTGGTGAAATGGCTATCAAGATTCTCAAAGGCGAAGAAAAGGTTGAAGATATGCCTGTAGAATCTGATGATAATCCTGTAAAGGAGTATGATAAGGACAGATGTGAACAGTTAGGCATTACTGTTCCGGATGATTACAAGGCATACGAGCCAGCGGATGAATGAGCGTAAGGGAGCATGCTACTCTATGCTCCCTTCTTAAGTTGTAACAGGAGGTTTTATGAATATTGAATTTGCACAAAGCAGTCTGAACATCGGTACATTATTCTCATCCTTTCCGGGTGGAATCGCACAGGGAATCTTATGGGGTATTATGGCATTAGGTGTTTATATCACCTTCAGAATGCTGGATATCGCTGATATGACCGTTGATGGATCTTTTACTACCGGCGGTGCAGTCGCAGTCGTATTGATAACCGGCGGTATGAATCCATGGCTAGCCTTATTAATGGCATTTATTTCCGGATTATTAGCTGGTACAGTTACCGGTATCTTACATACTGTACTTGGTATTCCGGCTATCTTATCAGGAATCCTGACCCAGTTCGGGCTGTATTCCATTAATCTTGCGATCATGGGATTCTCCCCTAACAAGGCATTGAATGTATCTTTATTTCCGGTTGTCTTATCTTCCCGCTTTATCTTACCGGCAATTGTAACAGGAGCTGTATTAGCATTAATCCTGATTGCCGTACTCTACTGGTACTTTGGCACAGAACATGGTTCTGCCATGCGTGCTACCGGTAATAATCCGGAAATGAGTAAAGCCTTAGGCATTAACATCAATTCCATGAAATTAATCGGTCTTGCCCTTTCCAATGGTCTTGTTGCTTTTGCGGGTGGACTCATGGCACAATTTCAGGGCTTTGCAGATATCAATATGGGCAGAGGTTCTATCGTTATCGGCTTAGCTGCTGTCATTATTGGTGAAGTACTTGGTGAAGCAATTATGGGCAAGCGTCTGAAGTTTTCAGGAAGATTATTCTTTGTTGTCGTCGGCGGTATTATTTACTACCTTGTAGTTGATATAGCTTTATGGTTAAAGATCGATACAAATATGTTAAAGCTGATGACAGCTGTTATTGTTGCGATATTCTTAGCTGTACCGTATCTTAGAAAACTATCAAAGACTTCCTTTAAGAAGGCTTATCATAATTCTTTAAAGGAGGTTAAGTAATATGGCAATGCTGGAATTAAGACATGTTAATAAAACCTTCAACAAGAATACAATTAACGAGAAACATGCATTAAAAGATATTTCATTAACCATGGAAGCCGGTGATTTCATTACTGTTATCGGTGGTAATGGTGCTGGTAAGTCTACGATGTTAAATGCGATTGCCGGTGTATGGCCGATTGACTCCGGTGCCATCTTAATCGATGGTAACAACATTACCGGCCTTCCTGATTACCAAAGAGCCCCTTACATTGGCCGTGTCTTCCAGGATCCTATGATGGGTACGGCGCCTGATATGCAGATAGATGAAAACCTTGCCCTGGCCGCCAGACGTGGTAAGAAAAGAACCTTACGCTGGGGTGTCACAAAGCAGGAACAGGAGAAATACAGAGAACAGTTAAAGATTCTGGATCTTGGTCTGGAGGATAGATTAACCCAGAAAGTCGGTTTACTGTCTGGTGGTCAAAGACAGGCATTAACCCTTCTTATGGCCTCCATGCAGAAACCTAAGTTATTGTTACTGGATGAACATACAGCAGCTCTTGATCCTAAGACTGCCAAGAAAGTATTGGATATTACCGATAAGATTGTGAAACGTGATAATCTGACTGCCTTAATGGTAACGCATAATATGCGTGATGCCATTGCCATAGGAAACAGATTAATCATGATGTATGAAGGTAAGATTCTCTTTGATGTACGTGGTGAAGAAAAACAGAAGCTTACTGTCAATGATCTGATGAATATGTTCTCTGAAGCAGCAGGTGAAGAGTTTGCGGATGAACAGTCATTGTTAAGTGCTAACTAAAAGAAACCCTCAGTTGGAACATTACCAGCTGAGGGTTTTCAGAAAATTCTGCCATTGTATCTGAAGTTTCATCATCTGAATCTCATCGCAAGTGTTGTTTCTCTTGGCCTTCTTTCAAGGGTATCTATACCCTTTAAGAAAGCATCTTTTTCACCTAAGAGAACTAATGCCTTCTTGGCTCTTGTAGCACCTGTATAGATGAGTTTTCTTGTTAATAAGACGGCATGTCTTCTTGTAAAAGGCATGATTACAATCGGATATTCTGAGCCTTGTGATTTATGAATGGAGATACAATATGCAAGTGTAATATGATCCAGGGTTTCACTTGTATACTCTACAAAGTTATCCTGAAAGTCTACAACAATCGTTGTCCTGTGATCTTCTGATTCCTTTGCGTCTATGATCTCACTTAAGATACCGATATCACCATTATAGATATCATCATCCGGCTGGTTTCTTAACTGCAGGATACGATCCCCTTCCCGGAATATCTGATAGCCATAGCGTACTTCTCTTTTATCACCTGAGGCAGGATTAAATGTATCCTGCAAGGCATGATTCAATACATCAATACCCGCATTTCCGGCATACATTGGAGAAAGTACCTGGATATCATTAAAGTCATACCCCTTCTCTTTAACAGCCGCCTCTATGATAGAGACAACGGTATTCCTGATTCTGGTAGAATCACATTCTAAGAATGCGACATCTTCCTTATAGTTATCAAAATCAACGGTACCATTACGTATATCGTGTGCTAACTGAATAACGCCAGAACCATCTTTCTGACGATAGATATGATTTAATCTGACTAACGGGAACTTGTTGGAAGAAATCAGATCTCTTAATACAGAACCTGGACCAACAGAAGGAAGCTGGTCTTCATCACCAATGACACATATCTTTTTAACATGACGTGCTGCCTTGCATAAGGCAGAGAAAAGATAACTGTCTACCATAGAGAACTCATCAATGATTAATAAGTCCGCATGGATCGGTTCTTTCTCATTCTTGCCAAAGGTATTTGTTTCAAGATCCCAGGCAAGTAAGGAATGAATGGTTGTTGTGCCGGTTTCAGTGAGTTCTGCAAGACGTTTTGCAGCTCTTCCAGTTGGGGCAGCACAGACAATCTCATATTCTGGATACAAGAGCCTGAATAAAGTTACCATGGCTCTTACAACCGTTGTCTTGCCTGTTCCAGGTCCGCCAGTCAGTATCATAAAAGGATTATGAAAGAAAGAATGAATGGCTTCTACCTGTTTATCGTTATAGGTAATACCAACATCCTTTTCCATATGTTTCAGATACTGATCCATCAGATCATTATCAATATCGTGTATATCTTCAAAAGGAAAGTGATTCAGATAATATGCAATGGTTGTTTCTGCCTCATACTGACTCTTTGGATAGATGCGGTCATCTTCTCTGATTAAAGAACGTTTCATGACCGCTTCATCAAGTAACGCAGAAAAGTCAGATTCTATTCCTTTCGTCCTTTTATAGAAGGTTTGTTCAAGCTCTTCTTCTCTGATAAAGGAATTACCGCTGGACATGCATAAATCCATGACTATAGATACTAAGAATGCATATAACCGGCGGGGATCATCGGAAGATATATCCATAGCCTGTGCCATCTTATCTGCAGTCTTAAAGCCAAAGCCATCACATTCATCTATGACTCTGTAAGGATTCTCCCTGATCTTCTGCAGTGCCTCTTTACCATAGGCTTTATTCAAACGAATCAGATTCTGCATGCCGATGCCATTAACATTTAAGAATTTAACAAGTTCTTCCATGCCATCATCAGAAGCCTGAATTCCTTTTGTAATAGAATCAATTGCCTTCTCATTTAAACCTGGTATCTGTTTTAAGATATCTGGATCTTCTTTGATCTCTTCAAGGCATGAACTGCCAAGTACCTCAACTACCTTTTCAGCAGTCTTTCTGCCAACCCCAGGGAATCTGACAGAAGAAAGATAATTGATAATCCCCTCTACTTCTGTAGGTAATGGCTTTTCATAGTACTTAACTGCAAACTGCATGCCGTACTTTGGATGTTCGACATACGTACCGGTTATCTTATATAAGACACCTGGTTCTATACCTGGCATATTACCGGTAATGGTAATTATCTTTTCTTTTTCATCATTGATCAGAAACTTTGCGACAGTATAAAAGTTATGTTCATTCTGAAAAAGAACATAGGTTATTTTTCCATTTAATGTCACAATCTGATCATCACTCATACTATCTGCCTGTTGTTAATAACATGATAAGAACTGTAATACCGTTATATAGCGCATGCAGTGAAATACTGCCATATAAAGAATCTGTTAATTCAAAAGGTATTGCCAGGATAAAGCCAAGAATACCATATTCAATCATATACAGCATGTTTTGAAAGTTGCCATCGGTAATCGAGGCAATAATATGCAGGAAACCAAATAAGAAACCTGCTATGCATGCCGAGAAGAGAAAACCATGTTTCTTACGCAATGGCTGGAAGATACATCCTCTGAATACTGTTTCTTCTACAATCGGTGCAAAGATCACTGCCCCAAATGTTTCTCCTAATGGATCATAATGAAACATAAGATCATTATTGACCTGATTCTCTGCTTCACTTAATCCTAAAGGAGAGATGATATACATCTCTATTAAGATCATAGATGTATAAAGCAATAACAGAGAAAACAGGATAATGCCAAAGTTTCTTACAGGATGCTTATTGATACGTTTATACTGTCTTCCATACCAGCCATAACATACCGCTATGACAATCGCTAATATGACTATCTGAAGTACATCCAGATAGATCAGTATATGATTTACATCTAAGCCCTTTAAAAAGAAAGCAGGAATGACTTCCTGTCCCAGTAAGAGATACCCTCCAAAATAAACTATCAGGATAAAGATAACCTGAAATTTATTGAGACGATCTGACATTTCCTGCCTTTCTGACTTCTTCCATGAGATCCCTGCCATCTTTGAATACCTGATCGATCTTGCCACCGCATACAACTGTGTCACCATCATAGATCACAGCTTCCTGTCCTGGTGTAACAGAACGAATTGTCTGTGGATAGGATGCGGTTAATGTACCATCCTCATTTAAAGATACCGTAACATCCTGATCGGGCTGGCGATAGCGGAACTTGGCATGACAATGTAAAGGAAGCTCTCTGTCTGCTAACCAGTTAATACCTGTAATCAAACAGGAGTCACTGTACAACCAGTCTTCATGTTCTGCATCTGTAACATACAGTTCATTTTTATTTACATCCTTACCAACAACATAGAATGGTCCAATACCGCCTATATCTAATCCCTTGCGCTGGCCAATCGTATAATAGAGAACACCTTTGTGTCTGCCTACTTTCTTATGATCAGCAATATTGATAATATCGCCTGGTTTCATAGGCAGATAATTGGATAAGAATTCACGGAAATGTCTTTCACCAATAAAGCAGATACCGGTAGAATCCTTCTTATTGGCAATGGATAAATCCAGTTCATTGGCGATTCTTCTGACTTCTGGCTTATCGATATTCCCTAATGGGAATATAACATGATCCAGTACATCTCTTTGTATTTCGGTTAAGAAATACGACTGATCCTTGTTTCTGTCATCTGCCTTCTGAAGGATATGCTTACCATCTTCTGTACCTAATTTTGCATAGTGACCGGTAGCCAATGTACCAAAACCCTTGGATTGTGCAAATTTACGGAAGGAGTCAAACTTGATATATCTGTTACAGAGAATATCCGGATTTGGAGTTCTTCCCTTCTTGTATTCCTCTAAGAATGTCTTGAATACATCATCCCAATATTCCTTGATGAAATCAACTCTTAACAATGGCAGTCCTAATTTATCCGCAACAGATTGTGCATCCTTGTAATCTGCTTCCTGCGGGCAGACGGAATCATTTAAGGTTGGATTTCCTTCAAAGTCATCTTCCGCAATAGAATCCCAGTTACGCATAAAGGCACAGGTTACATCATAACCATTCTTTTTTAATAAATATGCGGCAACAGCACTATCTACACCGCCTGATAATCCTACTAATACTTTTTTCATAAACATTGTTATTATACCGTAAAAAAAGAGAAGCAGTAGTACTTATGCTTCTCTCATAACCAGCTGAGGCTGAGCTTCATGATGTACTTCTCCGCATGTCTTGTAATACAGACATGTCTCATCACAATTGCGGTAAGCAATCTTTCTTAACTCATGCGGTACGAATACACCGATCTCTTCTTCATCGTATCCTACCTGAAAGTTCTTCTCATTCAGGATAATCGGACGTTTCAATACACTTGGATTCTTACGGATAAATTCAATCAGTTCATCGGTTGTCATGGAATCTACATCTACATGGGATTCCTGGATAATTTTGGAACGCTTGGATATCAGATCATCACTGCCATTCTCACTTCTCATTAACAGATGCTTGATCTCATTATCACTCAGAAGTGTCTTGAATATATTCTTCTCTACAAACGGAAGATTACGGTCCTTAAGCCATTGTTTTACTTTACGGCAGCTTGCACAGCCTGGTGATGTATAAACAACTATCATGTCAGAACCCCCTTTTTATATTTGATACAATATAGTATAACACCAGCATAATAGGATTTCCATACCTATAGTCAGAAAATTAAAGTATTGTATGATTATCCTTCTTCCTTCATTCCTGCATATGTGTTCAGATCCAGTATATGCATAGAAGAGACAAGATACTTACTATTCTGTACATATATGACTGCAGCGCTCCAGTATGCCTGATTGTCCTGATCAGATAGCAGACAAAGGACAGCTTTGGATACTGTTTCATCCTGTTTATTATGACCATTCCATAATACTGCGGCAGGATTTACTTCACTATCATTGGAATATTGCACTGAAACATATTCTTTTAAGAATGTTTCCAGCTTCTTATCATTGATAAAACTGTCTTTCTGGGAAGCGAAATCTGAACTATCCGTATAGAAGGCTATGGTTAATTCTGAATCTTCTGAATCAAATGGATTCGATTTATCATTCGTGATAAAAGCACACGATTCAATAGTGATGCACCAGAATCGTCTAATGGCTGATAGATGGTATCTACTTCTAACTGATTAGCATCTTCTCGTAAACTGAATTAACTTAACTGATCATTGACTGACCAGTCTGTTACAGCTAAATCAGTAGCCTTACTGCAGGCAGATAACAATATAGAAGCAGCAATCATTTCCAATAGAATATGCATTCTTTTGCTGATTATTTATTACTCCAAAGGCTTCTGGTAATAATTACCAACTACCTTTTCTACAGCATTAACAGAAATGAATGCCTTAGGATCAGCTTTCTTAATGACTTTAATAACATCATTTGCCTGATAGCTGTTGATGGTTGTTAAAAGAAGACAATGCTGTTCATGACTGTATTGACCTTCACACTGTACCTTGGTAATGCCATGACGGATGTCATTGAAGATGGCACTGGATACTTCATCCGGATGATCGGTAACGATCTGAAGACGGGATATCTTGTATCTCTGGTGCATGGCATTGACAACCTGGGTAGATACAAACTGGAAGATGATGGAATACAGACAGGTAGTCCAGCCATACTTGAAACCAGCTATTACAAGAACACAGGCATTGACTGCCATGATGTAGTTCCACGTCGGTCTGCCTAGCCTGTTAGCAAGATCAATCGCAATAAAGTCTGTACCGCCAGAAGAGGCATTATGCTGTAAGGCAATGCCCATCGCAAAACCATTTATCAATCCACCGAATATACTGATTAACAGTAATTCATGCGTTACCTGGGATACCGGGATAACCGCTGTAAAGATGGAAGTCAGGGTAAACCATAAGAAAGAATATAAGACAAACTTATGTCCCAATCTCTTCCAGATAAATACAGTTGTTATGGCATTTAAAATAAAGTAAATAACAGAGAATGAAATATCGATATTCAATGCATCCGTTAAGATCAAAGAAAGTAATCTTGATATACCGGCATAACCGCCTGGAAACAAATTGCCTGCCTTAACAAAAGTATTCATTCCTGCGGAATAAATTAAAGCAGACACGATAATTGCAGAAACTCTGCTGATATCTT
>DXZE01000002.1:0-1743 GCA_019415435.1 Erysipelotrichaceae bacterium | reverse complement strand
AGTAAAGATAATCTTCTCTTCCTGAAGTTTTTTCATGTACTTTGAGTGTATCACAGTTTTAATTCATTAACGATATTGACTTTCCATATGATGCAATATTGATAAATACGCTTCACAACGCTTCATCTGAAGCTTAATGGTTCTTAATGAGGCAGGGATATCCATGGATATGCCCTTTTCAAAAAAAATATGCGTATGATCTGTTCCACCACTTGCATCCACAATATGATTGTATTGAATCCATATGCAGTCTTTAGACATCATAGATATCGTAGGAAAATACAGATCCTGACTGATCTCGGAAATCATGACAGCTGATTTCTGAGAGGTATGTGTAATATAGCGGAAGGCATCGATTCTTCCTTCTAAGGAAGAACCATTCATAAGACACATCCCTTCCAGATACTGTAGAGCACTGCCTTCTCTATGTACTAATGAGCGGTCATCAAATAACAGTTCACATGTATCATCATGGTTATAGATTACAAGTGGTAGTTTCATAACCCGCAGCACTTATCTGTACATTCCTTATCTTCTGCACATAGTATGTCTAATGCTCTTGTGTCAATCGCAAATCCTTCAATAGCCACAAGCGCATCTCCATCTAATTTCTGTACACCGATAACTGTTCTGGCCGGATATGGTTTCTTAAAATATCCTGCATAAACAGCATCCATCTCTTTTAAGTCATCCATGTTTTTCAGATAAACGGTTGTATGAAGAACATAAGACAGATTAATACCAGCTTCTTTTAGCAATGCATTCATGTTTTCAATGCATTGTTTTGTTTCATCCTGAATCGTATGCGGTACAGAATGATTGTTACTAAACGGAAGCTGGGCAGAGATATATATAAAGTCCCCTGCTTTTACTGCAGGAGAATAAGGTTCATTTAATACAGGTGAAGACTGGGAACATAAAGCGTTATGAATCATAGTAAAACTCCTTAACCATAGTAAGGGCCATCCTGATCATCATCTGTTTCAGAAGCATCTTCCAGATCTTCGTAGAGTTGGAAGTAGCGTTCTTCCCTGCGCTTGACAGTATCCGCATGATGACGGTCAGAAACTGAAAAAAGAAGCCAGAGTCCTGCAATTACAGAAATAATCATGACAATTAATGAAATCATATCATTGATATCTTCCAGCATCTTTTATTCACCCTTTCTGATTATGATTATAGAATTATTGATTTTTATGTCTATGCATATGCTCATGGACAAGGAAATCCTTACCCTTGATCACTTCTGTTTTGGAAAGATCAGGATAATCCAGCTGTCTTAATACTTCATACATGCATAAAGCTACACAATTAGAAAGATTCAGACTTCTCGCATCAGCTTTCATCGGTATACGGA
Organism: Erysipelotrichaceae bacterium; assembly: GCA_019415435.1. Lineage (GTDB taxonomy): Bacteria > Bacillota_I > Bacilli_A > Erysipelotrichales > Erysipelotrichaceae > Bulleidia. The sequence continues at coordinate 386 of DXZE01000002.1, read as the reverse complement.
TACACCGATCCAGATTCTGATAGAGAATCTCTTTATCTATGCCTGTACTCTCTTTACCAAATACAACATAGATATCCTTGCCATCGTCATAATCCTTACGATAGTCAAACTGATCCGGTGTCTTGTCTCCATAGCGGGTAACATAGTAGAAAGAAGCATCTTCCCTGCCCTTCATGAAAGACTCCCAGTCATGATGAATGGTAAAGACAAGCTTATCTCTATAATCCATACCTGCTCTTCTTAAGTGGGCATCATCGAGGTAAAAACCTAATGGTTCTATTAACTCTAACTGCATGCCGAAAGCTTCACATGTACGCATGATATTGCCTGTATTGGCAGGTATTTCCGGCTCATATAAAACAACATGAATCATGCCTTTACCCTCT
>DXZE01000019.1 GCA_019415435.1 Erysipelotrichaceae bacterium | reverse complement strand
GTATATAATCCATTTCTTAGCAATGTCAAGCATAGAGTGCTAAATATTTTAAAATATGTTAAAAAGGATTCCTGCCCTATAACAGGAATCTATAGAAAGGAAGTATGGACACGATATATCTTATTCAGTGTGCTTCCGGGATTGTTTCATATCATTTTGTATGAGACTTGTCAGATAAGCTTTGACACTTTTCTTTTTCTCAAGCCATTCAATAATATCTGCCTCTCCATTAATATTGAAACGGACAGAAAAAGAACGATAGTTGTTTCTGTTATATTGATTATTGTATGCAAGTTTCTTCTTATACTGCGTCTTTTTGGACATGATAACCTCTCAAAGAGAAAAAATCATTTAGTAGCTTTCTTCAACTATTTTAACACTGAGAATCAATCTTGACAAATGAATTCACAGATGTTTAGAATTAGTTCAAATCAATGATTAGGAATAGTATTCTGTAGTTTCTATTTCAGAGAACTGTTAATGGTGAGAGACAGTATAGATGAACAGAAGAATCCACCTATGAGAGAAACCAGTCATTTCCGGATGCGTCCGTTATACGCTAAATGAAGAGGTATAATTGTTTCACGTGAAACATTTATACAAAAAGGGTGGCACCGCGATAACATCGTCCCTTTGCTGGATGATGTTTTTTTATTTGAAAGGAGTCATTATGATTGACATTAATCTGATCCGTGAAAATCCAGAATTAGTAAAAGAAAATATCCGTAAGAAGTTCCAGGATGAAAAGCTTCCTTTAGTTGATGAAGTAGCCGCAATGGATAAAGAAGTCAGAGAAGTAAAGCAAAAGGGTGATGCTTTAAGAGCTAACCGTAACAAGATGTCCAAACAGATCGGCGGCCTGATGAGAGAAGGCAAGAAGGACGAAGCTGAACAGATCAAGGCTAAAGTAAAGTCCATGGGATCTGAATTAGAAGAACTCGAAAAGAAAGAAGAAGAATTAAACGAAGAAATCAAGAAGAGAATGTATGTCATTCCACAGATCATTGATCCATCTGTTCCAATTGGTAAGGATGATTCTGAAAATGTAGAAATTGAAAGATTCGGTGAACCATATGTTCCTGACTTTGAAATTCCGTATCATACAGATATTCTTGAAAAGCTGGATGGTCTGGATATTGACTCTGCCGGAAGAACTTCTGGCAATGGTTTCTATTATCTGAAGGGTGATATTGCAAGACTGCATTCTTCTATTCTGTCTTATGCAAGAGACTTCATGATCAACAGAGGATTTACATATTTCATTCCACCATTCATGATTCATGGAAATGTTGTCAATGGTGTTATGTCCTTTGAAGATATGCAGCAGATGATGTATAAGATCGAAGGTGAGGATCTGTATCTGATTGGTACTTCTGAACATTCCATGGTAGGCAGATTCATTGGTGAGATTTTAAAGAAGGAAGATCTTCCATATACATTAACTTCTTATTCTCCATGTTTCAGAAAAGAAGTAGGTGCGCATGGTATTGAAGAAAGAGGTCTTTACAGAGTACATCAGTTTGAAAAGCAGGAAATGGTAGTTGTTTGTGAACCAGAAGACTCCAAGTACTGGTATGACCAGTTATGGAAGAATTCTGTTGATTTCTTCTGTTCCATGGATATTCCGGTAAGAACACTGGAATGCTGCTCAGGAGACCTGGCAGATCTGAAAACAAAGAGCTGTGATGTAGAAGCATGGTCTCCAAGACAGAAGAAATATTTCGAAGTAGGTTCCTGCTCTAACCTTGGTGATGCCCAGGCAAGAAGACTTGGTATTCGTATCAAGGGTGAACATGGTAACTATTATGCTCATACACTGAACAATACAGTTGTTGCTCCACCAAGAATGTTAATTGCATTTGTAGAAAACAATCTGAATGAAGATGGATCTGTAAGAATTCCAGAACCATTACGTCCATATATGGGTGGTCAGGAAGTTATCAAGGTTCCTGAAAAGAAAAAGAGTTTCTAATAAGTAAACAGGATTTCATCTGATGATGGAGTCCTTTTTGTTTCACGTGAAACAATTTTGATGGTTGATACAATTAATGTATCTGTTATAATAATTTATGGCACAGCATTCATGTTTCTAACCTGGTCAGGGCCGGAAGGCAGCAGCCATACGAGCCTCTGTATGCGTGTGCCACTTTTTATTATATGAATGAAGAAGATTACATGCGGCTTGCTTTAAAGGAAGCTGAGAAAGCCGCAAAAGAAGATGAAGTACCTGTCGGTGCAGTCATAGTTAAAGATGGTGAAGTAATAGCTAAGGCTCATAACAAGAAAGTACATCATAATCTTGCGACAGATCATGCCGAACTGATTGTGATTCAGAAAGCGGAAAAGAAATTAAATAACTGGTGTCTGGACGATTGCGATATGTATGTGACATTAGAACCATGTATGATGTGTACGGGTGTCATCCAGCAGGCCAGAATCAGAAGACTATACTATGGAACATCTGATCCAAAGGGCGGATGTATTAATTCCTTAGTATATATTAAAGAGATACCGCGTCTGAATATATATCCGAAAGAAATACATACTGGTCTTCTTCAGAATGAATGCTCACAGATATTAAAAGATTTCTTTTCAAAGAAAAGAAAACAGAAACAGAATAAAAGATGATAAACCTGCTGTATAGGCAGGTTTTTGTTATAATAATACGCAGGAGTTGTTCATGGCAAAACTTGCTTTATATCAGAAATACCGCTCCTCTACATTTGATGAAGTAGTAGGACAGGAATATGTTGTACAGTCTATTAAAAATGCAGTCCGTGAGAATAAAGTCGGACATGCATATCTTTTCTGCGGTCCAAGAGGTACAGGAAAGACAACGATGGCACGTATCCTAGCTAAGGCAGTCAATTGTGAACATCCGGAAATAGCTCCATGCAATAAGTGTGAAAACTGTATCGCCGCAAATAATGGAACACATCCGGATATCATTGAAATCAATGCCGCAAATGAAACCCATGTAGAAGATATCCGTGATCTGATTGACCGTTCCCAGCTTGCACCAATGCAGGGCAAGCATAAGGTCTATATTATTGACGAGGTACATCAGTTATCATCGGCTGCTTCTTCTGCTTTATTAAAGACATTGGAAGAACCACCGGAGAATGTTATCTTTATTCTCGCAACAACAGATCCGCAGAAACTTCTTCCAACTATCATTTCCAGATGTCAGAGATTTGACTTTACAAGTCTCAGGAAAGATCAGATCCATGATCATCTGATGGATATTGCCCAGAAAGAAAACATCCAGATGGAATCTGATGCGGCTGATATGATTGCGGAACTATCTGATGGTGGAATGCGAGATGCATTATCCATTATGGATCAGTGTGCATCTTATACAGATGATCATATTACTGCAGAGGCAATCGACAGAATCTATGGATTAACTTCTTCAGAAGAAAAAGTAGATCTTTTAAAAGATATCACAGATGAGAATCTCGAAAGTATTATTAACAGAATACATTCATATGAGAAGAAGGGTATAGACCTGCAGAGATTCACAGACGGTCTGATAGATATTCTGAAAGAAACGGTTATTTATGTCAGAACTTCCAAGGATGAATTATTAAAACTCATCACAAAAGAACAGGCTTCAGAATTATCACAAAAGATGGATGTAACTAAATGCATGCATATATGTGAGAAACTCATTGACGCAAAGATTAAGTTCCGTACTGCTTCTAATGCGTCAATGGTATTTGAAGTCACATGCTTATCTCTTGCGGTAGAGAAGGAACAGCCAGTACAGATTGTTTCACGTGAAACAATCTCAGATAAAGAAGTACAATCTGTATCAGTCAAAGCTGTTCTTCCAACTCAGAAAGAAGAAAAGAAGGAAGAACCTGTTATCCAGACAGAAGAAATACCTGTTATCAGTCAGGATCAAACCATTTCTTTACTTGTTTCCTGTAATAAGCCATCCAAAGTACATGATGAAAATACATGGGCTATGCTGGACTCTATTACAGACGTAAAGAACAGAAAATATACTTCCTTATTAAAAAGCACAAAGGTAGGGGCATCTGGAGAAGACTGCATCATTGTCTTAACACAATCTCAGGCAGTCGCTAACCGCATCAATGATGAGAAGATGAATAAAGAACTGTATTTCTTCTTAAAGGATAGAACTGATACAGACAAGATGCTCTATGCTATAACCGAGCAGGATTTCAAAAACGCAGTGAAAGAATTTGCGTCAAAGATGAAAACAGGGACACTTCCAGAACCAATGAAAGTTGAAAAGTGGAAAGAAGAAGAAACTGAAAAAGAAAATGATTCTGAAAAGAAAGTTAAAGAACTATTCGGTTCAGATCATGTAGAAGTCTTATAGGAGGATCTTATGGATTTAAATCAGTTAATGGCTCAGGCACAGGCTATGCAGAAGAGTCTGACCGATGCAAAGGAAAAGTTAGAACAGATGATTTACGAAGGTAAATCCAATGGCATCGTTGTAAAGATGAATGGTAAATGTGAAGTACAGGAATTAACCATTCCAGATGAATTAATGGATGATAAAGAGATGTTGCAGGATATGATCTTAGTCGCGTTCAACAATGCTGTAGAAGCAGTTGAAAAAGACAGAGATGACAAGATTGGTGCAGTAGCACAGGGATTAAACATCCCAGGGATGTAATTCATGTATCCAAAAAGCCTTCAGATGCTGATAGAGAGATTCCGGGATCTGCCGGGAGTAGGGGAAAAGACGGCAGAGAGATATGCTTTGGCTGTTACAGACATGGACAAAGAGAAAGCAGATGAATTTGCCAATGCAATTCATGATGTAAAAACAAAGCTGAAACGTTGTTCTGTCTGTGGAAATCTCAGTGAAAATGATGAATGTGAGATCTGTTCAGATGAGAAAAGAGATCATAGTACGATCTTTGTTGTACGTTCTTCCAAAGATGTTGCCGCAATGGAAAGAACCGGAGAATATCATGGTGTATACCATGTATTAAATGGTTTGATCTCTGCATCGAAAGGCATTATGCCGGAAGATCTGAATATCGATACATTAATAGAACGGGCTGCACATGCAGAGGAAATCATCCTTGCGACGGATACAACCATGGATGGAGAAACTACTGCCATGTATCTGGATAAGTTATTAAAAGATAAATATCCGGATATTCTTGTCACAAGAATTGCTCATGGATTACCGTCTGGCGGTATGCTGGACTATGCGGATGAAATGACATTGGCGCATGCATTATCAGACCGCCGTAAAATGAATGGATAAAGGAGGCTTATCAATGAATCAGGATTTGAAAATTGCACAGGAAGCAACATTAGAAGATATCAGACTCATTGCCAAAAAAGCGGGTATTCCGGAAAAGTATCTGGAAACCTATGGCAATGATAAAGCCAAGGTAAATACACAGTTATATAAAGATCTTGAAGATAAGAAAGATGGCAAGCTGATTCTTGTGACAGCCATCAATCCAACCAAAGCAGGGGAAGGTAAATCCACAACGACCATTGGTCTTGCGGATGGATTACAGAAGATTGGCAAGAATGTCATGGCTTGCCTTAGAGAACCTTCTTTAGGACCTGTCTTTGGTTTAAAAGGTGGCGCTACCGGTGGCGGTTATGCCCAGGTAGTTCCGATGGAGTCCATCAACCTGCATTTCACAGGCGACATGCATGCAATCACATGTGCCAACAATCTGATTGCTGCTATGCTGGATAATTCCATTTACCAGGGTAATCCTTTGAATATTGATCCAGGCCATGTTGTATGGAAGAGATGCATGGATATGAATGACCGTACATTACGTTCCATTACAATTGCCCAGGATAAGAAAACAAATGGTGTCGAAAGAAAAGATGGCTTTGTTATTACTGTAGCTACAGAAGTCATGGCTATCTTATGCTTATCAAAAGATATTCATGACTTTGAAGATCGTATAGGTAAATGTGTTGTTGCATATACCTATGATAATAAGCCGGTTACAGTCCGAGATATTCATGCTGAAGGTGCTGCGGCAGTATTGATGAAAGATGCGATTAAACCAAATCTTGTACAGACTCTGGAACATACACCGGTTCTGATTCATGGCGGCCCTTTCGCCAACATTGCTCATGGCTGCAACTCCATAATAGCCACTAAACTAGCATTAAAACTCAGTGACTATGTCGTTACAGAAGCAGGATTTGGCGCAGATCTTGGTGCTGAGAAATTCCTGGATATCAAGTGCAGAGCTGCTGGTCTGCATCCAAATGCAGTCGTTATTGTCGCTACCATCCGTGCTCTTAAGATGCATGGTGGTGTCGAGAGTGAAGATCTTGAAAAAGAAAATGTAGACGCATTATTAAAAGGTGCTGCTAACTTAGAGAAACATGTTGAAACCATCCAGTCCTTTGGTCTTCCATTTGTTATTGCGATCAATAAGTTTGCCAGGGATACACCGGCAGAAGTAGACGCATTAATGAACTGGTGCCATGAACATAACTATCCAGTTTCTGAGGCAGATGGATGGGCTAATGGTGGTGAAGGCATGAAGGACCTTGCCAATCAGATCGTTAAAACATGTGAAGAAGGGAATCAATATAAGCCTTTATATGATGTCAATGATTCCATCAAGGATAAGATCTTTACCATTGCCTCCAAGGTATATGGCGCAAAGGATGTAGAGTATACACCTGAGGCAGAAGAGAAGATTGCTTACTTCAAGACACAGGGATGGGACAAGCTTCCTGTATGCATGGCTAAGACACCAAATTCTCTAACAGATGATGCGAAAATCAAGGGCAGACCAGAAGGATTTACCATTCATGTAAAAGATATCAGTATCTCTGCCGGGGCAGGATTTGTCGTTGTCTATACCGGTAACATCATGACAATGCCGGGTCTTCCAAAAGAACCTGCCGCTGTCCATATGGGTATTGATGAGACTGGTGATACATTTGGATTATTCTGATTAGAAAAAAGTGAAGATATGAGTTCGATTGCCTATACAACTGATGAAAAGATGCTGGAATATCACAGATTGTGCCGCAGCCGCACAATCCTTTTCTGGCGCCTTTCTTCCCGTAAAATAACGGATTTCCGTAAAGGTGATCTTCTCTTCTTCTTTTCCAAACCGAACCATGGCCGCAAGAAGGGACTCGTAGGGTATGCACATTATGACTCTACCAAACGTTTGTCCCTCAACCAGATGTGGAAACAGTATGGTCAGGCTACCGGTTATGACACAAAAGAACGATTAACCGAAGCAATCTCACACGCTGCCAAGGGTAACATTCCTAAAAAGATGCGCTGTCTTTACTTAACAGATGTAGTCTTCTTTACTTCTCCTGTTTATCCAGAAAACATTGGTATTGATATACCGAACAAACTGGAATCTTATATTTATCTTGATCGGGATGATCCTAAGGTAACGGTAAGGATCCTGCAGGCAGGAGAAAGAAGAGGCATAGATTTATGGAGTGCTGATCCGGATATCTCTCCGGATGTCATTTTCCATGGTGATGTGATCCGACATGAACTTGCTTTAATCTCCCATGAAACAGGAAAAGAAACTGGCAGTGAGAAAGAAAAGAGTGCAGCTCATCGTTTAGCCAATCAACAGATACAGAATAAATACTGGGAGATGGTCAGAGGATCTAAAACAGATTGTCTCCACATGGATTCCAACAAAATAACCATAGCGATTCCTTATACGTATCAGATCAAAGATCATGATGTCAGAATGCGGGAATATATCGGTAAAGTATGTATGTACAGACTGTTAGCTGAAAGATATAAACTGGACCGTAAACTTGTATTCAAAGTACTTACAGAACAGGAATCAGATGATATAGAAAAGATGATTAAAGAGATTAATCATGCGTGATTATGACATTATAGTAATAGGCGGTGGTCATGCGGGTATCGAAGCCGCATTAGCTGCCGCAAGAATGAAAAAAAGAACAATGCTTTTAACGTTAAGCATTGATAATATAGGCAAGATGCCATGCAATCCTTCTGTAGGTGGTCCTGCAAAGGGTATTGTTGTACGTGAGATAGATGCCTTAGGTGGACAGATGCCGATAACGGCAGATCGTACTGCCTTACAGTTTAAGATGCTGAACCAGTCCAAGGGACCAGGTGTCAGGGCACTACGTGTACAGTCAGATAAACTTGCCTATAAGAAGATGATGCAGGATGTATGCCTGCATCAGAAAAACTTAACTGTTAAAGAAGGAATGGCGGTTAAGTTAAATGTAGAAAAAAATAAAGTAACAGGTGTTACTTTATCGGATGGATCTTTCATCTCTGCAGAGATTGTCATATTAACTACCGGTACATATATGGCTGGAGTCAATATGATTTCTTCAGAAGTCAGAGATGGTGGTCCGGATATGGAAAAGACCACAAAGAATCTCTCTGCTTCCTTAAGAGAAGCAGGTCTTGAGACAATGCGTTTAAAGACAGGTACACCACCAAGAGTATTAACGTCTTCCATTGATTTTTCAAAGACAAAACTCGAACCAGGCACAGATGCTTTCTTACGTTTCTCTGAAATAACAAAGAAGGAAGACATCCGTCCTTTCAAGGATCAGGTACCTTGTTATCTGACATACACAACACCAGAAACCCATGAGATTATTTTATCTAACTTAAACAAGTCATCCATGTACTCTGGTGTTGTCAAAGGTGTTGGACCAAGATACTGTCCTTCTATTGAAGATAAACTTGTCAGATTCAAGGATAAGCCAAGGCATCTGTTATTCCTGGAACCGGAATCCTTAAGTCTTGATACAACCTATGTACAGGGATTCTCTACCTCTCTTCCAAGAGACGTACAGGAGAAGATGACCCATACATTACCGGGCTTTGAACACTGTGTTATCAAGAAGTATGCCTATGCCATCGAATATGATGCGATAGATCCTATCCAGATGAAGCCTACCTTTGAATCAAAGGTAATTGAAAATCTCTTTACTGCTGGTCAGGTAAATGGTACATCCGGTTATGAAGAGGCTGCTGGTCAGGGTATTATGGCTGGTATCAATGCTTCATTGAAATTAGAAAACAGGGAACCTCTCGTATTTGGCAGAGATGAAGCGTATATCGGTGTCCTCGTAGATGATTTAACTACCAAAGGTACAAGAGAGCCTTATCGTCTGTTAACATCCAGAGCTGAGTTCAGATTGTTATTAAGACATGATAATGCGGAAGAAAGGTTAATTGAAAAGGGCAGATACTGTGGTCTTATCTCTGATGAAAGATATGAAGCTTATCTGAAGAAAGAAGAAGCCTTAAAGAATGAAAAGGAACATCTGAAGGAAACCATATTCCGTGAAGATGATCCTTCTGTACATGTCTATTTATCTTCTACAGGATATACAGAAGATATGCATAAAGGCATCAATGGTATTGATTTAATCCGCAGACCTAAGACAGAAACATTAAAGCTTCTCAATGCAATCGGAGAAGATTGCGATCCATTCGTAGCTGCCAAGTGTGATATTGATATCAAGTATGAAGGCTATATCAATAAAGCAAGAAGAGAAGCCAGAAAATTACAGGGAATGGAACAGCAGAAGCTTGGTGTAGATTTCAACTATGATGAAGTTGATAATCTCTCTATTGAAGGAAGACAGAAGTTAATGAAGTTCAAGCCTGCCACAATCGGTCAGGCTTCCAGAATATCAGGAGTCAATCCGGCTGATCTTGCGGTTCTTGCAATAGCGATCAGACAGGGGAAAGGAGTTAGAAAATGAGATATCAGGATATTGTATCGAATGTACAGATTTATGGTTTCGATGATGCTGTAAAAGGTGCCAAGTATTCTTATGCAGTAGATCTCGATAAGGTAACACCGGAGATAACAAAGAGTACAAACTCTTTGGCTAAGTCCATGCCGGGCAGTGGTCATGATCAGTTTATGACCGGTATAGTTGTACAGTTTGATCTTACTTTTACAAACAAGGCATGGGTAGAGGCAGAACGCTATAAGTTCCTTGACTTTATTTCTTCTCAATCTACGATGCACAGAATCACAAAGTTTGATCTGGATGAAGCATATATCTCTTATGTTGATAAGAGAATCATCGATGTCATGAAGGAAAAGGTTCAGGACTACAATGAACTGCTTGAAGAAATCAAAGAGTTAAAAGAAGAAGGCAAGGATGTCTCTACACTGAATGATTCTGCCAATCAGAAGTATCTGGAGATCCTCTATTCAAATCCTGCAGGATTCCGTTTAACTGCCAAGATGACAACAAACTACAGAGCTTTAAAGACTATTTACAGACAGAGAAAAGACCATCGTCTGCCAGAGTGGAGAGCTTTCTGTGACTGGATCAGAACCCTGCCTCACAGTGAGTTTATTACTGGCGAAGATAAGTAAAATGTGGATAAAAGATTTATCCACAAACAGGTAAAATAAACAAATGTGGAAAATTTATTTATTCACAATTGTGGATAAAATAGTTTTCCACAGTTTTTTATCTTTTCTTTTTAACAGGCAGTGATAGAATTGAAAAGGAAACAAAATACTATGACAATTGATGAACTTGTTAATAAATCCGAAGCACTTCATATTCACATTACCCGGGAAATGGAAGAGCAGTTTATACGATATATAAGCCTTTTACAGACCTGGAATCAGAAAATGAATCTGACTGCGATCGATGAAACAGAAGAGATTATAGAGAAGCATTTCTATGACTGTATCCTGCCATTATCTGATTTTGATTTAAAAGGTACATGTGCAGATGTAGGCAGTGGTGCCGGTTTTCCTGGCATTGTATGGAAGATTGTAAAACCAGATATATCCATGACTCTGATAGAACCAACAGGTAAGAGATGTCACTTTCTGGAAACGGTGATTGCAGAGTTAGGTTTAAAGAATATTCAGGTAGTTAATGAAAGGGCAGAAGACTATACTTCCAGGCACAGAGAAAGCTTTGATGTCGTTACTGCCAGAGCAGTCGCTAATATGAGTGTTCTTTCTGAACTCTGTGTACCTTTAGTTAAGGTCAATGGTTTGTTTGTGGCTATGAAGGGTATGCATGGAAAAGAAGAGGCAGAACAGGCTTCGCATGCTTTAGATGTATTAGGTGTTCAGTTATTAAATGTGTCAGAAGAATCTCTGTATTCTGGTGATCACAGAGTGAATTTAATCTATAAGAAAGTAAAGAATACACCGTCGCAATATCCAAGAAACTACGGAACAATCAAGAAGAAGCCTTTATAAGTTTCAGGCAGGGGAAGTATATGAGCAGTTTTTTTGACAGATTTACAGGTTCAGATGAAAGAGTGATCAAGGTTCCGATTGATGAGGTTCAGCCATCCAGGTACCAGCCGCGTCTGAATTTTGACGAAGAAGCTTTACAGGAATTAAGTGATTCCATAAAAGAGAATGGTCTGATTCAGCCTATTACAGTCAGACGTATGGATGATCACTATGAGATCATTGCCGGAGAAAGAAGATATCGTGCCTGCCGTATGGCTGGATATACAGAGATATCCTGTTATGTATTGTCTCCTACAGAAGACCAGGCAGCCCAGATGGCGTTAGTCGAGAATGTACAGCGTCAGGATTTATCTGCCATTGAAGAAGCCAAGAGCTATCTTCAGGTCATGCGTCAGGGACACCTGACCCAGGAACAGGTCGCAGAGAAGATCGGCAAGTCACAGTCTGCTGTAGCCAACAAGATAAGACTGCTCAATCTTCCGGATGAAGTACAGAAGGAAGTTATTGCAGGAAATATTACCGAAAGACATGCCAGGGCTTTACTGTCTCTTTCTGATTCCAAGAAACAGAAGAAGGCATGCAAGACAATAGAAGATAAAGGTCTCAATGTCAGAGAGACAGAACTGCTTGTAGAAAAAATGAATATGCCGCCGAAGACACATAAGCGTCAGAAGACCAGGGGCTTCTCACATAATGTAAAGATCGGTGTCAATACAATCAATCAGAGTCTGAAGATGATTGAAAAACTAGGTATTAAAGTAACAGCTGAAACGGAAGAGACACCGACGGAAGTCCGTATGATCGTCCGTTTCCCGATAAAGTAGAGGGAGTATTATGGGAAAGATCATAGCGATAGCCAATCAGAAGGGCGGTGTCGGTAAAACAACTACATCAATGAATCTGGCAGCCGGATTAGCATATGTAGGTAAAAGAATACTGTTAGTGGATTTTGATCCACAGGGGAATGCCACACATGGCATTGGAGCCAACAAGGTTGGTTTTGAATATTCTGTATACGATGTATTAATGGGAGATACAACCGTTAATAAGGCTAAGGTGACATTACAGATGCCGCCATTAGATGTACTTCCTTCTACCATTGATTTATCAGGTGCGGATGTAGAGATGGCTTCTTACGAAGTAGGAAGAGAAAGATTATTAAAGAACAAGCTGGATGTTGTTAAGAATGATTATGACTATATCATCATTGACTGCCCACCTAGTTTAGGTCTGCTAAATACCAATGCATTAACTGCCGCAGATTCCGTCATGATTCCGGTACAGTGTGAGTACTTTGCCTTGGAGGGATTGACGCAGTTATTAAGTACAATCCGGCTGGTACAGAAGTTATTCAATCCACGACTATCCATTGAAGGTGTTCTTTTAACAATGTTTGATATGCGTACAAAGTTATCTGTAGAAGTACAGCAGGAAGTACGCAAGTACTTCAAGGAGAAAGTATATAAGTGCTATATACCAAGAAATGTACGTTTATCAGAAGCACCTTCAAGAGAAGAATCTATCTTTGAATATGATACCCGCAGTGAAGGTGCGAAGGCATATGCACAATTAGTCAAAGAAGTCATTACACAGAATGAAAGAGGAAGGAGATAGTCCATATGGCAGGAAAGAAACATAATGGTCTTGGCAAAGGTCTGGATTCCATCTTCGGTTCTAATGTGGAACAGTTCCTGGATGATATTCAGACAAACAGTACGGAAGTGCCGGGAAGAAGAGAAATAGAGATCTCGGTTAATGAAATCCGTCCTAACCCTTACCAGCCGCGTAAAGAGTTTGATAAGAAAGGTCTAGAAGAATTATCCGAATCTATCAAGGTTCATGGTATCTTTACACCTTTATTAGTCAGAAAGTCCGTATCCGGTTATGATCTGATCGCAGGTGAAAGAAGATTAAGAGCTGCGAAGATGGCAGGCTTAGAGACAGTACCGGCTATAGAAGTAGACTTCACGGAAGAACAGATGATGGAAATATCCATCCTGGAAAATGTACAGCGTGAAGATCTGAATCCGATTGAAGAAGCAGCTGCGTATGAATCCTTAGTCAGAAAACTTGGCTATACCCAGGAAAAGCTTGCAGAAAGAGTAGGCAAGTCACGTGAGTATTGTGCCAATATGATGAGACTTCTCAAGCTTCCGACAGAAGTACAGGATATGGTTGTACAGAAGAAATTAACAATGTCCCATGTCCGTCCTTTATTAGGTCTTCATGATGAAAATGAGATCTATGATGCAGCCCAGAAGGTTATCAAAGACAAGATGTCAGTACGTGAAGTAGAGGCATATGTCAGAGATATAAACGGATCTAAAGAAAAACAGAAACTTAAGAAAACAGTCAAAGAGAAAGATCCTTTCCTGGAAGATGTTGAGACAAAAATGTCTGAAAAGCTGGGCACCCAGGTAACTCTTACAAATAAGAAGATAACAATCTCTTATACAGATAATGATGATTTAAACCGTATACTGGAAAAGCTTGGCTGTCTGGATGAATCCATTCAGTAAAGATATACATTTATTTCATAATGTTCTATACATCGACCTTTAAATTCAATAAAATAATTATATTAACAGGTGATTAACAATGACAGAACGTTCATGGAAAATATTCAGGATTCTGGCACTGCTGGTTGGAATCGTTACAATATTCATTGACTGGAGAATGACAACAGGATGGCTGCTTGGATGTGGGGAAGCATACCTACAGTACTATCGTACAGATAAGTTCTGGAATAATGTGATAGACAGTGGTCATGCCGTAAAGAGAACAGGATATTTTCATTTCTTAATCAACTATGCCATCATGGGCCTGACGTTACTTGTATGTGCCCTGTTACCGCAGATATTGAACATATATTTATGTGCTTTGGGTATGATGGCAGTCAAGCTGACATCCATACTTGAAATAACTATTTACAGAGGAAAGTAATATGACGATTACCATACAGAAAGATGTATTTACCATTATTCTGGAAACAATCCTGATAGGCATTGCTTTTGTGGTAATCGGTAATAAGTTTAAAAAAGCAGATCCTCTGGCTAAACCGCATGGCATCATGACTTTTGTCATATGGGCTGTGCAGTCTGTATATAATTCTGTTAAAGATAACTGTGGTGAGAAGTTTGCGAGAAACTATGCCCCGTATATTCTTGTATTATGGGTATACATATTCTTCTCCAATATAATTTCTCTGTTTGGATTATCCTCGCCAACGAGTAATTTATCCGTAACTTTATTATTAAGCTTTATCACATGGGTTGTTGTGCAGTATGTGGAATTCAAGTATGGTGGTGTCAAGGCATACTTCCATTCATTCCTGGAACCGATCCCGGTGATGTTACCGATGAATATCATAGGTAAGTTTTCTACCATGATTTCCATGTCATTGCGTTTATTCGGCAATATCTTATGCGGTGGCATCATGATGAGTCTTATCTACAATTTCTGCCAATATTTATCAAATGCCATCATCGGTTTATTTGCCAGTGTTGGCGGAAATGCATTTAACTTCATGGCACCGGTATTAGCACCATTATTACATGCCTATTTCGATGTATTCTCCGGGTTTGTTCAAACCCTGGTATTTGTAACATTGTCTACTGTATTAGTAGGAAATGATATTCCAGACGAAGTCAAGAAAACTAAATAAAGGAGGAGCTTATTATGGATATCAACAAAGGTTTAATTGCGATTGGCGCAGGTCTTGCGGTTATGACAGGTATGATGACTGGTATGGGTGAAGGTACATGTGCAGCCCATGCATGTGATGCGATCGGTAAAAATCCGGAAGTAGAATCCAAGATCCGTTCCACAATGATTCTTGGTATCGCTCTTTCTGAAACCTGTGCTATTTACGGACTGCTTGTTTCTATTCTGCTGATGTTTGTTTACGCAGCGTAATAAGCATAATGATTGATGTCGATATTGTCGGTCAGCTGGTACCCAATCCGGTGACACTTATCGTTCAGCTCTGCAGTACGCTTGTCTTGTTTTTACTCGCAAAGAAGTTCTTATGGAAGTATGTAACGAACTTTCTGGATACCCGTGCAGAAAAGATGCAGTCCGATCTCACGGCTGGTGAAAAGGCAAAACAGGATGCTTTAAACGATCGTGCCAAGGCACAGGCAGAACTGGATGAAGCTTCAGGCAAGGCACAGACCATTATTGATGCGGCAGTCAAAGAAGGAACCAGTGAGAAAGAAAGAATTATCGCTGATGCCAACCGGGAAGCTGATGCAGAAAGAAAACGTGCAAGAGAACAGATCCAGGCAGAAAGAAATGCTATGCAGGATGATATGAAGCGTGAAATGGTCAATGTAGCCCTGGATGCCGCAGGCAAACTGATTGCGTCCAAGTCTGATTCTGCGATGGATAAAGAAGCAGTAGAGGCTTTTGTAAAGGAAGCAGCGCATGAACAGTGAAATTGCGGAACGTTATAGTCAGGGACTGTTTGAACTTGCCGAAGAAGAAAATACTGTTTCTGAAAAGAAAGATATTGTTGAAAAGATTCTTCAGGTAATGGATGAGAATCCTGATGTGGAGTTCTTTTTCAGAGCTGTGAAAGTTACAGATGAAGAAAAGAAGAATTTCATAGATGAGATATTTGAAAGATTTCATGATCACGACATTGTCTGTTTCATGAAACTGATTATTGATAAAGGCAGAGCTTTCTGGATGCAGGATATCCTTAAGGCATATGTCAAATTAGCTAACGAATATCTTGGCATAGAGACAGGTGTTGTCTCTTCTGCGAGAAAACTCGATCCTGAAGATATGGAAAAGATCAGGGAAACCCTGGAAAAGAAAACCGGTAAGAAGGTTGTTCTTACAAATAAGATTGATCCTTCTTTAATTGCCGGTATCAGAGTATCCCTTGGCAGTCATGTGACAGACATGACTATGAAAACAAGAATTGAAGATATGAGAAGTGCATTGTTGAAAGGAGGACAGGCATGAGCAGTCAGGTCAGACCGGAAGAGATCAGTTCTCTGATCAAAGAAGAGATAAAGCATTATGACAATAAGATTCACTCGGATGATGTAGGTTATGTCATTTCTGTAGGTGATGGTATTGCCATGGTACAGGGTATAGACAAAGCTATGTCCTCTGAATTACTGCAGTTCCCTCATGATGTCATGGGTATGGTCATGAATCTGGAGGAAGATCATATCGGTGTTGTTCTGTTAGGTGATGATTCATTAGTCAAAGAAGGCGATGAAGTCAAAAGAACCGGCAGGATTGTAGAAGTTCCGGTAGGGGATGGATTACTTGGAAGAGTAGTTGATCCACTGGGCAACGCTATTGATGGAGGAGAAGCAATCTCTTATACAAAGACACGCCCGATTGAAAGAGTCGCCCCTGGTGTCATGGCAAGAAAGTCTGTTGATCAGCCATTGATGACAGGTTTGAAGGTTATTGATTCCATGATTCCTATCGGTAAAGGCCAGAGAGAATTAATTATCGGTGACCGTGAAACCGGTAAGACAGCCATTGCGATTGATACAATTATCAATCAGAGAGGAAAGAATGTTCTCTGTATCTATGTCGCTATTGGTCAGAAGGAATCAACAGTCGCAAGACTTGTACAGAAATTAAGAGAGAATGATGCCTTAAGCTATACGGTTGTTGTTAATGCGTCCGCATCAGCAAGTGCACCATTACAGTATATTGCGCCATATGCAGGATGTGCGATGGGTGAAGAATGGATGGAACAGGGCAAAGATGTTCTGATTGTCTACGATGACTTGTCCAAGCATGCGGTCGCATATCGTACAATGTCTTTGTTATTAAAGAGACCTCCGGGAAGAGAAGCGTATCCAGGTGATGTCTTCTATCTGCATTCCCGTTTACTGGAAAGAGCAGCCAAGCTCAATGATGAACTTGGCGGAGGCTCCTTAACCGCATTACCGATTATTGAAACCCAGGCAGGAGATATCTCTGCTTATATTCCTACCAATGTTATTTCCATTACAGATGGTCAGATATTCTTACAGACTGACTTATTCGCATCTGGTGTAAGACCAGCTGTTGATTCAGGCTTATCTGTTTCCAGAGTTGGATCCAATGCCCAGACAAAGGCAATGAAGAAGGTATCTTCATCTTTAAAGCTGGAATTAGCTCAATATCATGAGATGTTATCCTTTGCCCAGTTTGGCTCAGATCTCGATGCCAGTACAAAGAAAATCATTGATCATGGTACAAGATTAACAGAGTTATTAAAGCAGCCTCAGTATCAGCCTATGTCCATGTGTGATCAGGTATTATCGCTCTTTGCGGCTAAGGAAGGATATCTGGATGCTGTTCCGGTTGAAATGGTCAGTGACTTTGAAAAGAGTCTGCACAGATGGTTCCATGAGAATCAGAAAGATATCTGTGATGAGATAGAGAATACAGGTGTATTAACAGACGAAATAACGGCTTCTTTGAACGAAGGTATGGATAAAGCAGTAGAGCAGTTCAAACTTCTTAAAGGAGTGAAGTAATATGGCAGGCCAGTCAAGGCAGGCACTACGTTCCCGCATCAAATCTGTGCAGAATACGCAGAAGATAACTAAGGCAATGGAAATGATTTCCAATGCCAAGTTAGTCAGACAGCGGGCAAAGATGGAAGCGAACCGGGAGTATGCCAACCGTTTAAAGGAAACGGTAGATGAGATTGTTTCTTCTAATCCGGATGCGGAGTCAAAGTATCTTGTTAAGCATGGCAAGTCAGAAAATAAGATGACAATCGTATTCTGTTCTGATCTGGGTCTTTGCGGTGGATACAATGCCAATATCATGAAGCTGGCACGTAATGTCTTAAACCCAGAAGATCCGGTATATGTCATTGGTACTTCTCTGTATCATCAGTTTGTACAATATGGATTTCATGTCATGAATGAAGAACCTGTTTCTTCGGATAAACTGACATTCTCTGAATTAAGAGAGATTACCGCTAAAGGTATAGATATGTATCAGAAAGATGAAATCAGTACATTACAGATATTGAGAACTGAGTTCATCAATACAATGACATTTACACCATCTGTTGAAACATTACTGCCATGTACAGCTGGTGATCATAATAAAGAAAACAAGAGTCATGTGGAAACCCTGTTTGAACCAGATCCACAAACAATACTGGATACATTGATTCCAATGATGATTCAGGATACGGCTTATTCCTGCTGGATGGAATCTACTACAGCAGAACAGGGAAGCCGCAGAGTTGCGATGAAGACCGCAAGTGATAATGCGGATGATCTGAGTTCTTCTCTGAAGCTTGCATACAACAAGGCAAGACAGGCAGCTATTACACAGGAAATTACAGAAATTGTCAGCGGTTCTAATGCTGTATAGAAAGAAGGTAAAGATGGATAATACAGGAAAGATTGTACAGGTTATCGGACCTGTCGTAGATATACGCTTTGATGCAGATCATCTGCCTTCCATAAAGAATGCTATTCATATTGATAAGCCTGATCAGGCAGATATGACTTGTGAAGTAGCCCAGCATATCGGGGATGATATTGTCAGATGTATTGCGATGTCTTCTACAGATGGCTTAGTCAGAGGTATGAAGGCAATTGATACAGGTGCTCCGATTGAAGTGCCTGTAGGCGATGCAGTTCTAGG
The DNA here is from genome assembly GCA_019415435.1 of Erysipelotrichaceae bacterium. Lineage (GTDB taxonomy): Bacteria > Bacillota_I > Bacilli_A > Erysipelotrichales > Erysipelotrichaceae > Bulleidia. Next base: position 17,140 of record DXZE01000019.1, on the reverse strand, counting down.
CAGAATGTTCAATGTATTAGGTGAGCCGATTGATGGTTTAGGTGAAGTTAAGACAGATAAGAAGATGCCTATTCATAGAGACGCTCCAGGCTTTGCGGAACAAAGAACAGGTTCAGAAATACTGGAAACAGGTATTAAGGTCATTGATCTTTTATGCCCTTATGCCAAAGGTGGCAAGATCGGTTTATTCGGTGGTGCTGGTGTCGGTAAGACAGTTCTTGAGCAGGAACTGATTCATAACATTGCCATTGAACATGGCGGTCGTTCTGTTGTCGCAGGTGTTGGTGAAAGAACCCGTGAAGGCAATGATATGTATTATGAGATGAAGAACTCAGGTGTTCTTCCTAATACAGTTCTTGCCTATGGTCAGATGAATGAATCACCTGGTGCGAGAATGAGAGTTGCCTTAAGTGCGCTTACAATGGCGGAATACTTCCGTGATGAAGAACATCAGGATGTATTGTTGTTTATTGATAATATCTTCCGATTCACCCAGGCTGGTTCTGAGGTATCTGCATTACTTGGTCGTATGCCTTCAGCCGTGGGCTATCAGCCTACCTTAGCTACGGAAATGGGACAGTTACAGGAAAGAATCACTTCTACAGATCAGGGATCCATTACATCCGTACAATGTGTTTACGTCCCTGCGGATGACTTAACTGATCCGGCTCCTGCCGCAACATTCACACACCTTGACGCCAGATTAGTACTAGACAGATCCATAGCTGCCTTAGGTATCTATCCGGCTGTTGATCCATTACAGTCTTCTTCCCGTATGCTGGATCCATTAGTAGTAGGGGAAGAACATTACGAAACAGCAAGAAAGGTACAGGAGATCTTACAGAGATACAAGGAATTACAGGATATCATTGCGATTCTTGGTATGGATGAATTAGGTGAAGAAGACCGTAAGACAGTTAACAGAGCCAGAAGAATAAGAAACTTCTTATCCCAGCCATTCTATGTAGCCCAGCAGTTCTCTGGATTAGATGGTGTATATGTACCAGTCAAAGATACAGTACGCTCCTTTGAGGCAATTCTGGATGGCAAGTATGATGATCTGCCTGAAGCAGCGTTTATGAACTGCGGCACGATTGAAGATGTCACAAAGAAAGCCGAGAGTATGAAATGAGTACGCTTCATGTCCGCATTGTGACACCGAAAGGTATCTATAAGGAACTGGATACACCTATCATTAACATTCAGACATTAGATGGTGATGAAGGAATACTGCCAAATCATATTCCTTTGGTCACAATGCTTAAAGTAGGTCATATGACAGCTGATGAAAATGGCACAAGAGAGACATATGCAATAGCCGGAGGATTGTTCTATTTCCGTGATAATACTGCAGAAATATTAACCGATGCGATTGAGAACAAAAACGAAATCGATACGGAAAGAGCGCAGAAGGCAAAAGAGCGTGCGGAAAGCAGAATTCATTCTTCTGATCCATCCATTGATCTGAAACGGGCAGAACTTGCCTTAAAGAAAGCAATGAACAGACTGGATGTTGCAGGATTGAAGTAAAAATATAAGACGATGCAGGTCATCGTCTTTTTAATTCATACATGTGCATGTTAGAATATGAAAGAGGTAACAGAATGGTAAAAAGATTTTATTATGGGTTAATCAGTCTGAGATATGTTTACTTTATGATTGGTCTTCCAATGATAATCTTTGTTCTGGCCTTTATGCTTACAAAAAGAAGAACTTCAGGTTTATTATATGCAGTGGGTATATTAGCTGTTATATTAGCAGTAGTGATGTTTTTCTACTATAAGAATAAGCTTCATATGCATAAAGTATTGAAGAACATAAACAATATTGAAGAATATGGTTCCGGTGGTATGGTAGACCGTTCTTATATACTGGAAGACAGAATGTTAACATGCATGGGTTTAGATGTAAGAGAGTCCAGAACGGATGATATTCATGCATTAACGATGGAAGAAAGAAAGCATGGTAATGTGATCCTTCATTATGAAGACAGTAAAGGCTCACATGATATGAGTGCTTTAAGTAAAGAAGAAGCACAGAGATTTGCGGCATTTTTAAAAAGAAAGAATCCGGATATGATTTTGCATAATATTGTTCCATCAGGGAATGGAACATTAAAAGAACTTGGCGCTGGTGTACAGGTTTAAAGGAGAAAGGCATGGCAATGAGTCAGAAAGATTTAATGAAATTATTAACGCAACGGTTCATTCAGGTTAAATTGTCAGATGGAACATTACATGCCGGATATATTGGAAACCCTGAAGACTTCAGGGGAGAATCCATGCCTGACAGAATGGTCCTTGTGAATGGCTTATTAAGGGATGAAGTAAATGTGTCTGATGTTGTGGATGTATCCTTTCCAAAACGTGAGGAAACATTAAATATCCCGGTAGTGGATGAAGAACTTGCGGCTAAGTACGAAAAAGATGATAAGAAGTAAGTAAGAAGAGTCCTGGAGAATGGATTGCGTGATGGTCCATGATCCGGGGCTTTTTCTTTTGTGAATATTTTCTTTGATTTTCTCCACAAGAAATCTCTGGTTTATGAAAGAATTGTATCTTTTCTATGTTTGAGATGAAGAGATTTCAATACTACTCAGGAAATTGAGTCAAGATGTCCAACAGGAAGAAACAGAAGTCTTTGCTTATATTCCATGGCGCCATCATACATTGATTATTCAAAAAACGATTGATGATGGATGAAGCTGGAAATCTGAATCTTTCTATATATCTATGTTAATATCACATATAAAAGGGAGGAACAGTATATGAAAGATAATGAAACTTACCTGCAGTATTTTGACTGGTATCTTCCTAATGATGGATTATGGTGGAAACAGTGTGCGGCTAAGGCTCCTGTTATGCATAGACTTGGTATCAGCGGTGTATGGCTGCCGCCAGCTTATAAGGCCTTTTCGCAGGATAATGTAGGCTATGCTGTATATGACATGTATGACCTTGGTGAGTTTGACCAGAAGGGTACGATACGTACCAAGTATGGCACAAAGGATGATTACCTGAACGCAGTAAAGACATTAAAAGAGAATCATATAAAGGTATTTGCGGATATCGTATTGAACCATAGAATGGGTGCTGATGAAACAGAAGAAGTAGAAGCTGTAGAAGAAGCAGGCGATAACCGCAATGATGATGTCAGTGGGGATGAAACTATTCTTGCCTGGACGAAGTTTAACTTTACGGGAAGGAATGGGAAGTATTCTGACTTTACATGGAATCATACGCACTTTACTGGCTGTGACTATGATGAAAGAACAAAGAGAAAGAGCGTATTCCGATTCAAGGGAAAGCATTGGAGTAATGAAACAGATCCTGAATATGGTAACTTTGACTATCTGATGGGTGCTGATGTGGATTGGAATAATCCTGAAGTTGTAGATCAGACCGAAAGATGGTTCAAGTGGTATAACAAGGAAACACATATTGATGGATTAAGATTAGATGCGGTTAAGCATATAGATTTTGATGCATATAAAAGATTATTGAAAGCAATCAGGGAAGAAAATGATGATCCTTTACCAGCTGTAGGAGAATACTGGAGTGGGGATATCAACAGACTGACGCATTATCTTGACTGTACAGATCATGAAATGTCTTTGTTTGATGTACCTCTGCATTATAACTTCTTTAATGCTTCTCACAGTAATGGCAACTATCCTATGAAGGATATATTAGCTGATACATTAACAGACAAGGAACCAGATTATGCGGTCACCTTCGTAGATAATCATGATACAGAACCGGGACAATCATTGGAATCCTTTGTGGATCTATGGTTCAAACCTCTGGCATATGCCATTATTCTTTTAAGAAAGTATGGTATACCATGTATCTTCTATTCTGACTTGTTAGGTTTACCTCCACAGAACATAGAACCTACAGCCAATCTGATGCGTTTAATACGATTAAGAAAGATGTATGCCTATGGTGATGAAACAGATTACTTCGACGATGATAATATTATCGGCTGGGTACGCAGTGGTGATGATCATCCTGACAGCGGCATGGCAGTTGTAATGAGCGATAATGTCGGTGGTATCAAGAGAATGAATATAGGAAAGAAGTTTGCCGGTAAGACATTCCATGATGCTTTGGATAAATGTACGGATTCAGTCACAATAGATGAAGATGGCTGGGGTAACTTTGAGACCTCAGGCGGTAATGTGGCAGTTTGGGTATTGCCTGAAGCTTATGAAGATATTGTAGTAAATGCATGACGTATTCTTTTTACAGAATACGTTTTTCTATATATGATTGATTTATGAAAATCAAACAATTCAATGAGAAATACACCATACGCTGGGAAAGAAACTATGATACAGAAAAACCAGAGATGAAGTTCTGGAAAGGTATATCAAAAGACAAATCCAGGGAGATCCTGAGCGCCTTTCTGAATGCGGATTAGACCGTATTCATGTCAATAAAAGATTAGCCGCAGATAAGAAACTTCTTCCAAAGATAATGAATCTCTATGACCAGCAATGCCCTGAGGTAAAAGAAATCCTGTATCCGATAGAGGATTTTGGTATCTTAACGGCAGTATCCTCCAACACATATGAATTAACAGAAGATGTTTATCTCACAAGCTTCGGGCTGCTTTATGGATTCTGGATCAGGCAATCTCTCATGTGTCTTATTACAAGATTATGAATGAGGCAAGAAGACTCCATATACCGGTACATTACTTTACATATCCTTCCGCAAGGAATTGTGCTGAACAGATTGTGATACAGGATCAGAAATAAGTTATAAACCTGGCAATAATGTCAGGTTTTTATGTGAACATATCTTATTTTGTCGTTTCAAAAATGACAAAGATGAAAAGAACATGAATATGAAAGCGTTTAAACTAATAACTGTAAGGAAAGAGAATGATTACTAAGAAACAGACAAAATTAATCCAGATACTTCAAAACAGCAGTGAACCTGTAAGCAGGGAAGTACTGGCCCAGGAAATAGACAGTTCTGAAAGAACCGTCCAGCGTTATGTGGATTTTATTAATGATGAGTTCAAGGGAAAGTTCTCTATTGTATTGGAAAGAGGACATGGATATCGTCTGGAAGGAAATCTGGAAGATATTGCCAGACTGACCAATCAGAATATGGATGTCATGGGTCATGACTTCAGAAGAAATATGCTGTTTCTGGAGTTAGCTGAAACCAGTGGCATTACGATTGATGATCTGGCTGATAAATTAGGAGTCAGCCGTTCTACATTAGGCAAACAGTTACCTGGTGTAAAGGATGATCTTCAGAAATACGGCCTGACTTTGAAAAGCAGATCTGAAAGAGGACTTTATACAGAAGGCAGTGAAGAAGCCAGACGCATGGCTATGCTGGACAGGGGCTTTATATGGCAGAGCAGCATTGTGACAGGTACATTACTTCCGGAAATCAGTGAAGATGACTTTGATGCAGTATGTGACAGTGTGCAGGAAGTATTGATGAGTGAAAACATTGTCATTGCGGATATGGATATATCCAATCTTGTGACACATATCATCACTGTTGCCGCAAGGTTACGCAGAGGTTCATATGACCAGGATACGGATATCAGTGACCTGGTAAAACTTCATAATCTGAAGACTGTAAAGGCTGTATGTGAAAAAGCTGGAAACAGATTACATGTTACGTTCAGTAAGAATGATATTAACTGGATTTCCAAGTCATCCGGATTCCAGATCTATCAGTTCAATGATGCAGTGATTGCTGTAGATGATGAGATCTATCAGTTTACTTCACAGGCATTAAAGGAATTAAGTCAGATTTCAGGTATTGATTATCTTTCCGACCAGCAGAAAGTCATGGCATTAGCCATGCATCTGAGATTACTGGTAAACAGATTGCAGAACGGTGTCTCTTCTGTAAATCCTATGATTAACCGTATCCGTAAGGATTATTCATTGACAATGGATTATGCCATCTTCCTTGCCAGAAAGATCGAAACTACCTATGGCGTACATGTAGGTGAAGATGAATTAGGTTATCTTGCGATTCATCTGGCTGGTTACAGCAGAAAGAATTCAGACAGAAAGAAAGCTGCCTTAATCTGCCAGTATGGTTTGGGTACTTCCCAGTTAATCCGGGCAAAGATAGCGGAGGAAACAGGAGATGTGGATGTTGTTGGTGTCTATCCGGTAAGGTTTGTAGAGATCGCAGCCCAGCAGGATGTGGATTATCTGATCAGTACGGTACCGATTCCCGGATATCACGGATCTGTACCATTGATCGTTGAAACAGATATTCTCAATGGTGATGCGATTCATACAATCCGTAAGAAGATGGAAACAGGTAACACAGATAATGAGTTTCTGAGTCTCTTTAATAAAGCATGCTGGATGAAGTTTCATGCGGATAACAGAGAACAGGTATTAAACAGAATGTTTCAGAATCTGAAGGATACCTGGCATGTGAGTGATCATGCCATCCATCTGATTAAGGAAAGAGAAGAGATATTTTCCACAGATATTGGCAGAATGACAGCGATACCGCACTGCATCGCTCCCGGTGACTTTCAATCCGTTATTGAAGCTGCAATTCTGGATCAGCCGATTCACTGGGATAAGGAAGATGTACAGCTTGTTCTGATGATCTGTTTTAACGAGAAGGATGCGGATAAAAGCAATGTCTTCCGCAGTATGTATACCGTAGTTAAAAATCAATCCTCCGTGGATGCACTGATTCACAGTCAGTCCTATGAGGAGTTTATGGAAAATCTTCAGGAGGATTTAAGAAGATGAATGATTCTGCTGTATCTGTCAATTATATAAAAACAGGATTTCACGCTGACAGTAAAGAAGAAATCCTGATGGATTTATCAAAAAGAGCTGTGGAACTGGGAATCGCTGATGATGTACAGGAAACATATCAGGGATTTCTGGACAGGGAAAAAGAAGTATCTACAGGCTTTACCGACGGTTTTGCAATTCCACATACGCGTTGTGGAAGTATTCGCAAGACCGGCGTGCTTATAACCACGACGACTCCGGGTGTTGAATGGCCATCAATGGACGGAGAACCGACAACCTTCATCATTGCATTATTAGTGCCTGGTGGAGATGGTGGTGCTGATCATATGAAGCTTCTGTCTTCTATTTCTAGATCTTTAGTAAACAAGGACTTCCGCAATCAGTTAAAGAAGGCAGAGAGTCCTGAAGAGATCTGTGAAAGTCTGAAGAATGTCATCTGAAGAAAGGAAAATTTATGGCAAAGAAATTAGTTGGAGTATGTGCATGTACGATGGGATTAGCACATACATTTATGGCAGCCCAGGCATTGGAAGATGCCGGTAAAGCTGCCGGCTATGAAGTAAAGATTGAAACCCAGGGTGCTGATGGCGTTAAGAATGAACTGAGTGCACAGGATATTGATGATGCGGATATCATCATTCTTGCAGTTGCAGTAACACCGCAGGGACTGGATCGCTTTGAGAACTATGACTATTACGAAATCGGCATGCAGGACGCAATCAAGAATGCCGATGGCATTATCAAGGAAATTGAAGAAGATCAGGCAGCTGCCTGATTAACTCAAAAGGGGATATTGAAATGGCTATTAAGAAACATACTGCTGCAGGCAAGCCTGCCGCAGTAAAGGAAGTACATACTTCACCAACACATCCGGAGAAGAAGACTTCTGTCGCATGGGATAATTTCCAGAGATATATCATGACTGGTATCAGCCATATGATTCCATTCTTAATCATGGGTGGTCTGATTCTGGCTATATCACAGTTAATTCCTTACGTATTCCTGGGGGCTGAACCAGATGCGGCTATCCTGGATATTATGAATTCCGGTAAGTATGATAACTATATCGGTTTACTGAAGTTTGCCCAGTTATGTGCTGATTTCGGCGGTACGTTATTCGGTTTTGCAATTCCAATGTTTGCGGCATTTGTCGCAGATTCCATTGGTGGAAAACTTGCTTTCCCGGCTGGCTTTATCGGTGGTATCATGGCAACTCATCCATCTGGTGTTGTACACCTTGTGGATGGTTCCTGGACAAGTGAAACACCAGTCGCATCCGGTTTTATCGGTGCACTGATTATCTCTATTCTGATTGGTTATATCGTCAAGTGGCTCAATGAACATATCAAGGTAAATCATAACCTTCTTGCCTTCAAGAGCACATTCCTGATTCCGCTTCTTTCCGCATTGATTGTCATGGCATTGATGCAGTACATCATCACTCCATTCGGTGGCTTAATTAATACAGGTATCCGTAATGTCATTGAGATGTCTGGTCGAGCTGGTTCTCTTGTATTTGCGGCAGTTATGTCTATCTGCACATCTATTGACCTTGGCGGTCCTATCAATAAGGCTGCTGGTGCTGTACAGGTCGGCTTATTGACAGATAAGGTTCTGCCAACAACAGCCCGCTGCATCGCTATCGTTGTACCTTCTATCGGTCTAGGCTTAGCTACTCTGATTGACAAGGCTGTTGTACATAAACATGTATTTGACCGTGAATTCTATCCACAGGGAAAGACAGCTATGTTCTTAGCTTTAATGGGTATTTCCGAAGGTGCTATTCCATTCGCTCTGGAAATGCCTAAGGTCACAATTCCATGTTATGTCATTGGTGCTTTATGCGGATCTCTGACAGGTGTCGCATTAGGTGCTGTACAGTGGTTCCCTGAATCTGCTGTCTGGGCATGGCCTTTAATCAGTGGGATTCCACAGTATATTCTTGGGATTGTGGTTGGTTCTGCAGTGACTGCTTTATTAGTAATCTTTATCAGAAACAGAATGATTAATAAAGGTACATTAACAGTAGATTCCAACGATTAATAAATGATGAGTACCGGGATACATTTCCGGTACTTATTTTGAAAGGATACATATGCGTACAATAAACAGAGATTTTCTGAAAGATAATCATGTGGATGGTGTGCTGTTATCAGGAAGATATAACAAGTACTGGCTGGCCGGATTGAACAGCGGCAGAGGATATGTCATTACCGATGGCAGTCATACAGAAGTACTTGTGGATGGCAGATACTATAGTGAAATGAAGAACAAGCATCCGGATGAAACCATCGTATTATGTCCAATACAGAAAGATATGATGACAGCTGCCAATGTCTTTATTGAGAAATATGGAATAAAGACGCTAGGTCTTGAAGGAAAAGAAATCAGTCATGATAAATGGGATGATTTAACAAGTGCATTAGAGTGTACATGCATATCTGTAAATCCGGATGTATTACGCATTATCAAGGATCAGGATGAGATTGCATGCATACGTAAGGCATGTGATATTGCATGCTTGTCATTAAAGGAAATACTGCCTGAGATTCATGAAGGTGTCAGAGAGAAAGATGTAGAGAACATACTGACATATACCATGAAGAAACATGGGGCAGAAAAGGAATCCTTTGATATCATCGTTGCCAGTGGTCTGAATGGTGCGTTTCCACATGCCAAGGCTACAGATAAGATCATTCATACAGGAGAACTGGTCACAATAGACTTTGGATGCCGGTATGGCTTGTATTGTTCGGATATGACAAGAACTTTAGCTATAGGTCATGTCAATGATGCACTCAAACAAATCTATGCAGTAGTTAAACAGGCACATGATGCGGCTATGGATGCGATCAGACCAGGTGTTTCCTGTAAGAGTATCGATGCCATCGCAAGAAAAGTCATTACGGATGCTGGCTATGGGAAATACTTCTCACATAATCTTGGACACAGTCTTGGCCTTGAAGATCATGAAGAGCCTGTCTTTTCACCTGATGAGACTGCCATCACAAAGGAAAATATGGTTATGACAGATGAACCGGGTATCTATGTAGAAGGTACAGGCGGTGTCAGGATTGAAGATGATGTATTAATCACCAAAGATGGACATGAAATACTGACTGATTTCAGCAGGGAGTTAATAGAATTATGAATGTAAAGTTACTGGAATCTCTTTCCAATGCCAGTGGGGTAGCTGGTAATGAAGGAGAGATACGTAAGATTCTCAAAGAAGAATTAAAAGGATACGCAGATGAAGTACTGACAGATGGTCTTGGCAGTCTGATCTTTCATAAAAAGGGCAATGGTCCAAAGATCATGTTAGCAGCCCATATGGATGAAGTAGGCTTCCTTGTCAGGGCAATATCTGATTATGGAATGTTAACGGTAATGCCATTAGGCGGTGTCAAGATGACTGCTCGTACCAATCAGGAAGTTATCATTACTACCGAAGATTATAAGAAATACTATGGATATCTGCAGTCAGATATCAAAGAAGATGGTACAGCTGCGAATACGTATATCGATTTAGGTGTTGACAGTAAAGCAGACGTAGAAGCTTTAGGCATTCAGCCTGGTGATATGGCTGTATTTAACAGTACATTCAAGAACTATCCGATGCACAGATACGCAGGAAAGGCATTGGATGACAGAACCGGTGTTGTAACTCTGGTGGAATGTATGAAACATGCTCATACAGATTGTGATTGCTGGTATTGCTTTACAAGCAGTGAGGAAGTAGGCACAAGAGGCGGTAAAACATGTGCGGAACTGATTCATCCGGATGCGGCTGTTATTGTAGATGTTGCCTGCTGGCATTCTGAACTTGTCAGAAATCATGAGAATAACAGACAGTTAGGTAAAGGCCCTATGCTTGTTCTGTATGATAAAACAGTCATTGCGAATAAGGCATTCGTATCTCTTGCCAGAAAGAGTGCACAACATGTACATGTTCACTTACAGGATGATATGTTCTCTGGCGGAGGTACAGATGCAGGGAATATCGGCTTATCCAATGGCGGTACACCTACGGTTACCTTTGGCATTCCATTGCGGTATTGTCATACCAGTTATTCCATATGTGATGAAAGAGATATAGATGACTGTTCAAAAGTAATCTCCGATTTACTTGAAAATATGAATACAGAAGTATTAAAGAAACTGAGGTTTCAGGATGAACTTTGATGAAGTAAATAACCGTCATCATACATATAGTACACAATGGGATTTTATCGCAGACCGCTTTGGAGAAAGTGATTTACTGCCATTCTCTATATCCGATACAGATTTCAGATCACCGGATGAAGTTGTAGATGTCTGTGACAGGATTGTCAAAAGAGGCATCTATGGCTATACAAGATGGAATCATCATGATTATAAAGGTGCTATAAAAGATTACTATCAAAGACGTCATAACACAGATATATCCGAAGACTGGATTGTTTACAGTCCATCGGTTATTTATACAGCTGCCAAACTGATCGAGATACTGACAGATGAAGGAGATGGCATCTGTGTATTTGAACCTATGTATGATGCTTTCTATCATCTGATAGAAAACAATCACCGTAAGATTATTTCTTCCAGATTAATAAGTCATAATGGTCATTATGAGATTGATTTCAATGATCTGGAAGAAAAGATGAAACAGGCAAAGCTTTTCTTATTATGCAGTCCGCATAATCCTACCGGAAGAGTATGGACTGAGGAAGAACTGACACATATATTACAGTTATGCAATACGTATCATTTACCGGTTATATCAGATGAGATACATTCAGATTTAATCCAGAAAGGATATGTCCATCATCCTGTATTACAATTCCAGAAAGAAAGAACCTTCCTGTTATCTTCTGCCTCCAAGACATTCAATACACCAGGGTTAGGTGGAAGCTATGCTGTTATACCTGATCAGGATATAAGAGAAAGATTTGAAGAACAGACAAGATATAAGGACTTTGTGAACTCTGCCAGTCTGTTATCTGTACATGCATTAATTACAGCTTATAACAAGTGTGATTATTACATAGATGAATTAACAGAGTATGTCAGACATAATTTTCTTTTGGTAAAGGAATTTGCGGATACACATGAAGGTATATCTTTCACAATGCCTGAATCTACCTATCTTGCCTGGATTGATGTATCCGGATTACCTTGTGATGATGTACAGCTTCAGGAAGCTCTTGTTAAAAAAAGTAAAGTTGGCATCATGAATGGCAAAGTATTTGGAGATGCACATTATCTGAGAATGAATGTAGGAGCACCTGCCTCCAAGGTAAAAGAGGGATTAAGAAGGTTTGATACAGCTTTACAGTATTTACAAAAATAATATCTGCAGAATACTCTGCAGAGATTTTAATATGTGTCATTTGTATCGGAGATGATTGTGACATCAGGATCTTCTTCATCATCGTCTTCTTCTCTTTCATTACGAAATTCCGCATCCTGACCATAATCATCTTTTACAATGACATCGATAGGTCTTCCCCATATCTTGTTTTCCAGAGGATCTGTCACAGTTCTACCTCCTTTTTGTCATTATGCCACAAGAAATGAAGGATTGTGTGAAAAATTCATTAAAAAAGACCTGCGGGGTATACAGGTCTTAGTATATTCAGCCATGATAATGGCGCAGCTTTATTCAATTGTTATATATGTACGGGACTCTTCCTGCTTAGTCTTTTCGGTAGGAACATCTAATTCCAGAGTACCGTTGTTAAATGATGCATGTACATCTTCATTAGTGATAGAAGAACCTACATAGAAGGATCTGGAACAGCTTCCTTCATAACGCTCTTCTTTGATAATATTGCCTTTATGATCCTTTTCAGAATCACTATCATGATGTTCTGCAGAGATCACAAGGTTTCCATTTTCAAGACTAACTTTAATATCATCTTTATGGAAGCCAGGCAGATCAATCTTGAAGTAATATCTGCCATCTCTTTCGGTTATATCTGTACGCATCAGCTGGTTTCTGCCAAATACTGGTGTTAATACATCATCAAACAAATTGAAATCATTTCTCAGAGTTGGATTCATTTTCATAAGAACACATCTCCTTTCATGAATTTCTATTTCGCCTGGAGGTGATTAAAGAATATCAATGAACTTTCTTGACTCTTCTTCTTTCTTCTCCTCAGTTGGGATTTCTATTTTCAATACACCATCATTGAATGATGCATGTACATCAGAATCCTTGATGTGATTGCCTACATAGAATGTTCTGGACATTGTGCCGGAATATCTTTCCTGTCTTAACATTCTGCCCCTGGCATCCTTTTCTTCATCAGATTCATGTTTCTGAGCTGTTACAGTCAGATTGCCATTGTAAAGAGAAATCTTTACATCTTCCTTCTTATAACCAGGAATCTCTACTTCAAAGATATACTTTCCATCGTTTTCATGTATATCAGTCTTCATAACAGACTGTCCATTGAATACCGGTGCATCAAACCAGTTATTAAATAAATCATCAAACAGATCATTTGCAGAAGCTACGTTGTATCTCATAGTATTTACCTCTTTTCTTCTCTCAAGGTTCTTTCACCTTGCACTTATTAATATAATCAGGAATTTAGCACTGTCAAGCATAAAGTGCTAAATTTTATAAAAAGTAAATATCTTTATATTTATCATTGATTTATATATAAATAGAAATATCATTTAGCAGATAATAATTTCATGTGCTAATAGGTGATACAATAGAGACAGAAAGAAGGCACTCTATATGAATTATGAATATGCACAGAATTTCTGGATTAATAAAGATAAGAACAGTAAGGCAATGAATCAGGAAGATATCAAAAAAGCAATTGATGCATTCTCCACTTCTCATAATACCCTTGCTTTGGCTACCGGGACTGGTGACTATGTCAGATGTACACCAGTAGAGTATACATACTATAAAGATATGTACTGGATTATGAGTGAAGGCGGTAAGAAGTTTATCGGATTAGAAAAGAACAAGCATGTCAGTGCAGCTGTCTTTGACGCATATACAGGATTTGGAAAACTAAAGGGTATGCAGGTAGATGGAACTGCTGAAATCATAGAACCATTCTCAGATACCTATAATGAATTTCTGAATTTGAAGAAGATACCAGTAGAAGCTATCAGGAGAATGGAAGAACCTATGCCTGTGATATGTATCAGACCAAAAGAAACAGATATACTGGATTCTGATTTTAAAGAGAAAGGATTTGATTCCAGACAACACTATCAGTATTGATCAGGATCTGGGTATTTTTTCTAATTTCTTTGCGGCTCTTAAGGCAATGGCACGGGAAGTATTCATTGAGTCAAACTTAACAAATACAGCTTCTTCATCATAGTCAATGGATTGTATCGTTCCATCTCCGAAGACTCTGTGTCTGACTCTGTCGCCCTCCTTAAGACCAAGTTTATTCCTGTCAGGTATGAATGACGCATCTACTCTTTCAATATGCTTCTTAGCTTTTTCAAATAGTTCTGGATTTACTTCATCAGTAAAACGCAGATAATCCGGATTGATATCCATGATAAAACGGGAAGTATATCTCGATGTATCATCGAAGTTTCTGCCTGAGGCATCAGAGAGATACAGCATCTTTTCTGCACGTGTCATTGCCACAAAGGCAAGTCTTCTCTCTTCTTCCATACCTTCCTGTGTACGTACTTTACGGGAAGGAAATATACCTTCACACATCTCACATAAGAAGACATAAGGAAATTCCAGACCTTTGGCTGTATGTACTGTCATGAGTCTGACTTTATCTTTATGCTGGGACATATCTGTATTGGAGATTAAAGCTGTTTCTCTTAAATAAGAGACAATATCTGTTTCTTCTCCAGAAGTAGTTTCCCACTCATAGATAGACTGTTTTAACTCTGCCAGATCATCTAATCTGATCTGACTGCCTTCTGTTCTTAACATTTTTTCATAACCAGATTCTTCCAGAATGTCAGTTAATACTTCACTGACTGGCTTTTCATTGATATGAGAAGAAAAACGTTCAATCATATTGATGAATGAAGAAGCTTTGGTATTCTTAAATAAATCCTGATCTATGTTATCCTTCAATGCCTCATATAGACTGATATGTTTTTGTGATGCATATTCCTGCAAAAACTTCATACGCCTGTTTCCAAGGTTTCTTTTCGGTACATTGGCTATTCTCATAAAAGAAAGATCATCTTTATTAACAATCATTCTTAAGTACGACAAAGCATCCTTGATTTCCATACGGTCATAGAACTGTACACCGGAATATAACTGATATGGTATCTTCTCTTTGATAAATACTTCTTCTATATTTCTGGTGACATAGTGGGCTCTGTAAAGTATGGCTATATCTTTATAGTCAATTCCTTTGGCGTGAAGTACATGTATCTGATCCGCAATCCATTGTGCTTCTTTAACAGGAGATTGTGCATGGTGAAAGATGACCTTATCTCCATGATCTTTCATTGGAATCAGATCTTTTTTCATGCGTACTTCATTCTTATCAATCAGAGAATTCACCGCATTTAATATTTCCGGTGTACTGCGGTAATTCTTCATCATCATGATGGTTCTGACATCAGGGAAGTTCTGATCAAAGTTTAAAAGATAACCGACTCTAGCACCACGCCATGTATAGATGGTCTGATCAGGATCACCGACAATAAACAGATTATTATGGTACCCGCATAAGTTTTTCATTAATTCATACTGCGGCGGGTCTATATCCTGAAATTCATCAATCATGATGTATTCCAGACGTTTCTGCCATTTTAGTTTAATCTCAGAAAATGTCCGGAATATATGCAGAGATAAGAAAATAAGATCATTGTAATCCAGCCCAAAGCATTTCTTTTCCTGATAAAGATAACCATAGAAGAGAATGTCATCAATCTTTTCAGCCTGCATATACTTATCATGAAGCTGTTCTGCGGACATCTGAATCAGATACTGATAATACTCTGGTTCCTGGACACATTTACGCATTTCAAACATGTTTCTGGCATCGCTGAAACGCATATCCCGTAATGTTAATCCTCTTTCTTCATAGATGATTTTCAACATGGAATCGATATCACTGTTATCTAATACAAGAAATGATTTCGGATACTGTACGGCATGAGAATCTTCCTGCAGGATAGATACACAGAAAGAATGGAATGTACATACATAGCCTGTATCATTATCATCAGTAAGCTTATGGATTCTTGCCTTCATTTCTGCGGCAGCCTTATTGGTAAAAGTAACACATAGGATATTACCCGGTCTGATACCAAGTTCATTAACCAGATAAGCAAACCTGTGGGTTAAGGCTCTTGTCTTACCGGAACCAGCTCCCGCAATAACCCTGATATATCCTTCGGTAGCTGTAACAGCCTGTATCTGTTCTTCATTTAATCCTTCTAATACATCATCAACCATACATAAATTATACATGTTAAGATTGTTCTATGAATGAATTACGCATTGAAGAGATACATGGAAAAGAGAATTGTTCTGAATATGGAACAGCCGGGGAAAGATTGCTGAGAAAGCAGTGTTTCAGGATCATACTTTCCAAAGTATATTGAAGTGAATAAGCGCTTTGTAAAGACCATCCTGATCAATGTCATCTGTAACATAAGATGCCTGTTTCTTTACTTCTTCTTCACCATTACCAAGACATACGGATATACCGCATGCATGCATCATATCAGTATCATTCAAGCCATCCCCAAAGCACATGGCTTCTTTTTTATCTAAATGATAATGATCCAGTATCTTCTTTATGGCTATGCCTTTGGATCCATGGATATTTGTAAAGTCAACACCATACGGATTCCATCTTGTCATAAGTGTATGGTGTAAATGAGAAAACATATCTTCCTGCTGGTGTATATTCAGATAGGCAGTAATCTGATAGACACGTTCTTGTAAGGATCTGTTGATATCTCATAAAGGCGGAAGAGGGGAGTTTACTGCATTCTGGGCAATACGTACCGTATCATTATGCATATTCATATACATATCTTCATTGGTACAGGAGACAATCGGAATCTGATGGATGTCACTGTAATGCAGTATTTCCTGTATATCTTCTTTATCCATAGGACAGTCAAAGATTGTTGAAGTATGGTCAAAACAGTAATGACCTGTAAATAATGCATGACCATCGAACTGCAGTACATGTAATGGTTTGAGATCGTTTATTTCCTGCAAGTTTCTGCCTGTACAGGTAAATAACTTAATGTTTTTATCATGCAGTAAATGAAATGCTTTTACAGTACTTTCAGGGACAGAATTTGTTTTATGAGAAAGTACTGTCCCATCCAGGTCAAAGAATATGATTTTAAGAAATAGCCCGAGAATTCTCCCTTGCTTGTATGGGAGATGAATCGGACATTTTTATATCT
>DXZE01000018.1 GCA_019415435.1 Erysipelotrichaceae bacterium | reverse complement strand
AATGACCACACAAGTGGTCATTGGATGCTCGGTTACTTGTAGCCGAGTAGTTCACAGAGTATCCTTGCATGTAAGGGTATTCTTTTTTTATATTTATTGTGAACTGAAGATAAAGTGTTTAGAATATCCATAAGGTTCATAGAAAGGATATGTACGATGGAGGACAATCGGGTGTATAACTTCTCGGCAGGTCCGGGAATGCTGCCATATGAAGTATTGAAAGAGGCAGAAAAAGAACTGACAAATTACCATGGATCAGGTATGTCAGTTATGGAAATGAGTCATCGTTCCAAAATGTTTCAGGAAATATTTGATCATACTAAAGCACAGTTTAAGAAACTGATGCATGTCCCTGACAGTCATGAGATTCTCTTTCTGCAGGGTGGTGGATCCTTACAGTATTCCATGATTCCTTTAAATTTTATATCTCGAACAGAAAAAGCAGATTATGCTGTAACAGGACATTTTTCTAAGCTTGCCTGTGAAGAAGGAAAGAAATATGGAGATGTTTCCATCAGTTATGATGGCAGTGAAGAAGGATTTCATCATATCCCTTCACAAAAAGAACTTCATATTGATGAAGATGCATCGTATTTCTACTATTGTGCTAACAATACAATCTATGGTACAGAATGGCAATATACGCCGGATACAGGTTCTGTACCGCTTGTTTCAGACATGTCCAGTGACATTACTTCAAGAGTTGTAGATATCAGTAAATATGCATTGATTTATGCAGGTGCACAGAAGAATATGGCTCCGGCTGGTGTAACAGTTGTCATTGTCAGAAAAGATCTTTGTGGTCATGAATTGCCAATTACACCATTAATGCTCAGTTATCAGCGTGAAATTGATAAAGATTCCATGTTTAATACGCCGCCATGCTGGTGTATCTATATGCTTGGCTTAATGATGGACTGGCTGGAAAGACAGGGTGGTGTAGAAGCCATGGAGAAGATCAAGCACCAGAAGGCACAGCTTCTCTATGATATTCTGGATGAATCCCATCTGTTTAAAGGTCATGCAGAAAAAGAATCCCGTTCAGACATGAATGTAACATTCCGTACCGGTAATGATGAACTGGATAAGAAATTTATCGCAGAAGCTGCAGACAATGGTCTTGTTAACCTGAAAGGTCACAGACTGACTGGCGGCATGCGTGCTTCTATCTATAATGCTATGCCGATGGAAGGTGTTAAGCAGCTGGCTGACTTTATGTGTAAGTTTGAAAAGGAGAATGCAAATGTATCGGATTAAAACACTGAATAATATTTCCCCAAGTGCAAAAGAAGTATTAAAGGCACCAGACTATGAAATGGGTAATGCGATTGAAAAACCGGATGCTTTGTTTGTAAGAGCATCTGACTTACATAACTATGACTTTAATCCGGAACTCAAATGTATTGGCAGAGCCGGTATTGGTGTAAATACGATTCCTTTAACAGAATGTGCAGAAAAAGGGATTGTTGTATTCAATACACCAGGCGGTAATGCCAATGCCGTAAAGGAATTATTCTTATTTGGTATTACGATGGCTTCCCGTGATTTAATGGGCGGTATGCGCTGGGTATATTCCTATGATGGCTCTGAAGGTCCGATTGAAGCACGAATGGAAAAGATCAAGAAACAGTTTGTCGGACCAGAGTTCTATGGCAGGACAATCGGTGTTGTTGGAACTGGTAATGTAGGTTCTTTAGTAGCTAATATTGCCCTGGATTTAGGTATGAAGGTATATGCCTATGATCCATATCTGAGTGTAGATGCAGCCTGGAAGGTATCCAGAAGAGTATTCAGAGTAGCTTCTTTAGATGATCTGTTAAAGCATGTGGATTATCTGACCCTGCATACACCATTGACAGATGAAACCAGAGGTATGATCAATGCAGAAAAGATAGCACTCATGAAGGATGGGGTCAGAGTCATCAATTACGCCAGAGG
The DNA here is from genome assembly GCA_019415435.1 of Erysipelotrichaceae bacterium. Taxonomy (GTDB): domain Bacteria; phylum Bacillota_I; class Bacilli_A; order Erysipelotrichales; family Erysipelotrichaceae; genus Bulleidia. The sequence goes on along the minus strand of DXZE01000018.1, from coordinate 34,829 downwards.
TGAAGTAGTGGATGAAGATGCTATGATTGCCGCACTGAAGTCTGGCAAGGTCGCAAGATTTGTCGCAGACTTCCCGACTGCCGCAATGGTGAAGGCACCTAATACGGTATTAACCCCGCATTTAGGAGGTACTACCTATGAGGCCGAATCCAATTGTGCCCGTATGGCCGCAGAAGAAATTGATGATTATCTGCGTAATGGCAATATTAAGAATTCTGTAAACATGCCGGATGTATTCTTAGAAAGAAGCGGTAAGAACAGAATCTGTCTGATTCATAGAAACATACCTGGTATGTTAACAAACATCATGCCGGTATTCTCCAAGGATAATATCAACATTGAACATATGACCAATAAGTCAAAAGGTGATTTTGCCTATTCTGTTTTTGATGTAAACAGTCAGGTAGACAAAGAAGCAGTAGAAGAACTGCAGCATCTGAATGGCATGATCAGGGTCAGAATTCTATAAGAAAGACGCAAAAGCGTCTTTTTTCTGAAAGGATAATCCTATGAAGATTACATTAAAGAAAGGCTATGAAACCGAAACAGCGGAGATAAATGACAGGAATATCACGGCTGTCTTACAACCGTCTTCTCTTCCAGAAGGTATGGATCAACAGGCATTCGTAGAAGATTCCCTGCATCATCCAATTGGCACAAAGCAATTGCAGGATATTGTAAAACCTGGTGAAAAGATAGCCATTATCACATCTGATAATACCAGACCTGTACCAACCTGGATCATTCTGCCTTGTGTTTTAAAAGAATTATATAAAGCCGGTATTTCAAAAGAAGATATCACGCTATATTTTGCAAGAGGATCCCATCGCAATATGAGCGAAGCGGAACACGAACAATTATCAGGTGAGGCATATCATGAGATTGCCTGCTTTGATTCGGATTGGACGCATACAGTTCATGTTGGAAAGACAAGCCGTGGTACAGATGTAGATATCGATGAAAGGGTTGTAAAGGCTGATCGCAGAATTCTGATTGGAAATGTAGAATATCATTATTTTGCCGGCTTCTCTGGTGGTGCCAAAGCAATATTCCCTGGTATGTCTGTACCGAATGCAATAGCAGAAAACCATAAGTTCATGACTTCTGATGATGCTCATACTGCAAAGTTAGATGGCAACCCGGTAAGAGAAGACATTGAAGAAGCGGCGAACATGGTTGGGGCTGACTTTATCATCAATGTTGTATTGAATCCAAAGAAGGAAATTATCGCTTCTTTTGCGGGTGATATGAAACAGGCACACCGCAAGGCATGCCAGTATTATGATTCTATTTACCGGTATGTAATACCGCATAAGGCTGATATTGTCCTTGTTTCTCAAGGCGGTGCTCCTAAAGATCGCAATCTTTACCAGACCCAGAAAGCATTGGATAATGCAGGGCATGCGGTAAAAGATGGTGGAACGATTATTGTTGTAGCATCATGCAAAGAAGGATTTGGACAGAAAAACTTTGAAGAATGGATGTTAAAGTATACGGATCCTGATGCAATGTTACAGGCATTGCATGAACACTTTGTTTTAGGAGGTCATAAGGCTTGTGCCATTGCGTCCATAAGAAAGCATGCTGAGATAGATCTTGTCAATGACATGGATCCAAAGATCATAGGAAAAACATTCTTAAAGCCATATGATTCATTAGCAGAAGCACTTGCCTCAGCCATGATAAAATATGGACCGGAAGCCTCTGTTATCGTGATGCCTTATGGCGGCAGTACGCTTCCGATTGTTGAATCATATTGTTCACTTTGACGTTTTTTCACATCTGTATACTGAAATTCTGAGCAAATATTGGACTTTATGATTCAACCCGTGGTAAAGTTACGCTTGTTATTAGTAAAGTGCAATACGTGGGAGGAGAAAGTATGGCAGTAATAGAAAATGCAAAACATACAGCAGAACGTGCTGCTGTTGGTGCAGTAATTGATAACTTATTAAAGAAACTGAATAAGGCCAACGATTACGATGAAAGAACAGAAACTTATCTTTCTATCGTTGATATGGCTCAGAAATTCTATACTGACGCAAAGCCTGAAACATTTGAGGCTGTCAGAAAATATGTTTCTAATCCAAACAACAGATGGATGCGCATGATCAACCACATTATTGATGATACTGATCCGCATTATGCAAAGATGATGCTTCTGGATCTTGGCTATGAAGCATTCTTCAGAGGCACAAAGACAATTCGTGAAAACAGAAAGAAGTACAACTGCAATATTCCTTGGCTGATTCTGTTTGACCCGACAATGGCATGCAACATGCATTGTGTAGGATGTTGGTCTGGTACATATGGCCGCAAGTCTTCTCTGACTTATGAAGAGATGGATAAGATTGTTACAGAAGGCAAGGCTTTAGGTGTTCATCTGTATATGTTAACCGGCGGCGAGCCTATGGTCAGAAAGCAGGATGTATTAAAGCTTTGTGAAAAGCACAATGACTGCTTCTTCGTTGCATATTCCAACTCTACATTAATCGATGAAGAATTATGCAAGAAGATCCAGAAGCTTGGCAATCTGTCCTTCATGCTTTCTATTGAAGGTACACCAGATACAAACGATGCAAGACGTGGTACAGGTCATTATGCTGCGGTTATGAAGGCTATGGATCTGTTAAAGGAATACGGTATTGTCTTCGGTACATCTATCTGCTACACAAGAGCAAATATCGAAGCAGTTACATCTGATGATTTCTTCAATCTGTTAGCAGAGAAGGGTGCTCATTACGGCTTCTACTTCCATCTGATGCCAGTTGGAAATAATGCTGTTCCTGAACTGATGCCGACACCAGAACAGAGAAAGTATATGATTGAAAGAATCCGTTTTATCAGAAGCGAAGATTGCAATATCGAATTCTTCCCAATGGACTTCCAGAATGATGGTGAGTATGTTGGCGGCTGCATTGCCGGCGGCAGAAACTATTTCCATATCAACTCCAATGGTGATGCAGAGCCATGTGTATTTATTCACTTCTCTAACTGCAATATCAAGGATTCTTCTATTCTTGAAATGCTGCAGAGTCCGTTATTCATGGCATACCATGAAGGACAGCCTTTCAACAGAAACCATCTGAGACCATGCCCAATGCTTGAAAATCCAGACCTTCTTGTTGAAATGGTACATAAGACAGGTGCTCATCAGACAAATGAGGAATCTCCGGAAGAGGTTGAACATCTTGTTTCCAAGACAAAGGCTTATGCTGAAGCATGGAAACCGGTTGCGGATGAGGTCTGGGCTGAAGAGAAGCATAAGAAGCCTGCTTATGAAAACTATACAAAGGAAAAGAGAGAACATCCGGAACTTGCTGCATTTGAACATGCGGATGGTACCGAACACATTGATACAGATATCAATGCACCAGAGCAGTCCAATATCTAAAGAGAATTACTGATTCTGTTAACGCAGAATCAGTTTTTTTTAAACTTTTTAAAAAAATTTTGGGGGATTTGCGATTTTTCTACAAATATTTATTACAGAGACGATAAGTCTGATGGAGGTAAATATGAAAGACACAAATCTCGTTACAATCACAGGAACTATCATGAATGACCCTAGATGCGGTATGACCAGAAACAATCAGCCTATGGCTATGTTTACGGTTCGTACCCAGCATCCGCAGCCTTCCAAGGCATCTGACTATCTGTTTGTCAATGCCTTTGGAGATACGGCAGATAAGTTCCAGAAATGCTTCCGTGCACAGGATCGTATTACAATCAAAGGATCTGTACGCACCAGCAAGTATGAAGGTGCTGATGGCACAATGAAGTGGATCACCAAGATCATTGCGGATGATGTTGAAATACCAACTGAAGGTGATGAAATTATTCCTGGTGAAATGGAAAGCTTAGGTAAGGCGGAGATGATGGCATGATCGGTAAACTGATATCAGGCATCATGATATCAGCTCTGTACATTCTTTCACCTGTAGAGAAAGCATCTGTACATGACTTTACAATCCATGTAAATGGCGATGTCTCTGATGTCAGCTATGGATTGTATGAAGACCGTTCATGTGAAAAGCCAATTATGGATGGAAATGGAAAGCAGATTCTGCTGAAGACGGATGATAAAGGAAATGCATCTGTACAGCTTCAGCAGAATGCTTTCTGGCTGAAAGAAACAGGTACACCAGACGGCTGGTATCAGGATGATGCACTACGTTACGTAACCAAAGATTCACTTACAATTAACAAGGATAAGATTCAGCTGCGCTTTGGAATGGTAAAAGGTGATGAAAGAATCACTGCACATTTACAGTTAAAGGAAGCTGAAAACGATACAGTAATTGCGGACTGGATGAGTGAAAGATTCTCTTATCCACTCATGAATGATGAAAAAGTAAAGCTGAAAGCAGGTACGACGTATATCATCTCCGCAATCGATATGGATGAAGGCTATTATGCAAAACCTTTGAAAGTAGAAACAGAGAAATATGCACAGGATCAGAAACAGCGTACATATTCTCTTGAAGCTATACCTTATGCAGAGATACAGATTACTAATAAACTGTATGATGATACGCCTGCCAAAGGATCAGTATTTGGCTTGTATGAGGATGAAACTTGTGAGAAACCGGTATCAGATATCTATGATCAGGAAATACATCTTGTTATGAATGAAGAAGGAAAGGCATCAGCTTTCATAGATACAGGAAAGTATTATCTGAAAGAAGAAGATACAGAATCCTATCATTACCTGGATCCAAAGGTATATACGCTGGATATTGGTAAAGATGGTATTGCCTTTGAACATAAGGATGTTCCTGTACAGGCTGTTATCAGTTTGAAAGATGCTGAGAGTCAGAAAGACCTTGCAGGAAATATACTGATTGGTGGTTCAGAGACATATGCTTCAAAAGATACAGTTCTTCTGGAAAGAGATAAAACATATCATGTAAAGCCAGTAAACTGGCCTGAAGGCTATCATGGCTTGCAGGAATTGCAGTTTGAAACAACAGACTACCATGTAGAACCAATACAGATGGATATCCCTCTTTCTGCCTTTGCAATTGATGTTTCTATGATGGATCAGGAAACAAATAAGCTTGTAATAGGAGGACAGTATCAGATCCTGGATGCCAAAGGAAATATCAAACAATCCTTTGAAATGAAAGAAGGCGTACAGATTACACCGCTAGCAGATAATCAATCCTATATCCTTCATGAAGTAAAGTCACCTGAAGGCTATATCTCAATGAAAGACGTTCCTTTCAGTATTGATGGAGAAAGTCTGAACTATCATATCTATACAAAACACAGACGCTATTATCATCTTTCTGTTATCGCAAAGACCGATGATAAAAAGGTAAATCCTGCTTTAGCAGGAATCTACAGAGATGCGGAATGTACGAAGGAAGCAGTGGATATCACTGGTAAGAAGGCAGATGCATCTTCTATTATGAATCTCTATGCCGGTACATACTGGCTTTTGGTAAAAGACAAAGAACAGTATTGTCATAGTGATCCAAAGAAAGTGACTTTATCCGCAGATAAACCATTTGAAAACAGAATAGAGATACATTTAAAAAGACCAGATGCGAAAATCCTTGTAGAAGATGAAAACGGGCATCACATTAAAGGCGCAAAACTTTTAATCAAAGATGAAGATGGAAAAGATATAGGTAGTTTTATTTCACAGGGAGAAGACAGTTTAGCAAGGCAGGAATTTAACGACCAGATCAGAGCCGGACATACCTATCGTATCGTAATGGAAAACGTTCCGACTGGTCTTTACAAAATCAGGAATAAGGAAGTTTCTTTGAAAACAAGTGAAAAGGATACAGATGCAGTGACATCTTCTTCTTTAAAACTAAATCCTTATGCAGTCATGACCATGTCAGAGTTATGTGATGGAAATATCATTACAGGAGGCAGATGGAAGCTCTATACAGATAAAGACTGTACCCATATGGCTAAGGATGCTAATCAGAAGTCATGTGATAAAGTGACAGATAAAGATGGTTCTCTTTCCTTTGAAATGTTAAAGGGTGATTATTGGTTAAAACAGGAAGAAGCACCAGAGTACTGCTATCGTAATCCGGATGTTTATCCGATCCATATCGATCCTTACAAAAGCTGGCAGTTTCAACAGAATACCGAAGCACATAAAGCAGAGTTAATCGTGCAGTTAATCAATAAATATGGCGAACCGATTAAAGGTGGTTTGTTTGAAGTAAAGGATCGTAATGGCAGACTGGTTACACAATTTGAAAATCATGGTGATATTCATTTATCCGGAAGCTGGCTGAAACCGGGTGAATCATATACTATCCATGAAAGAGTGACACCGGAGGGTTATCAGATGAATCAGACAGATATTGTATGTCATATTCCGGAATCGATGCCTGACAAGATACCGGTTCTGCAGATACGCTATCGCAATATGGATACCGTAAAAACAAAACTACCTGAAAAGACTGCAGATCATGCGGAAACAAAGAGACCATCAAAACCATTTCTGATCGCAGAAGTAATTATTTTAACCGCATCAATATTACTCTTTTTGAAAATGAAAAGTTTACATAAGAAATGAAAATTATTCAAAATAAAGATTGACTTGCATTTTCTTAACAGGTATGATGACTTCATAAAAGCAAAGAAGGAAACTGAAACAGAAGGTTCTGTCATAAGAGAGCTTCAATCTGGTGAAAAGAAGTACAGAATATCTGTGGAATCACATTCCTGAGCCGGTTATCTGAAATAACAGTAGGGTAATCCGTCAGACATGCGTTAGATGTCAGAGTTGTTTATACAACTTAGTGAGGCTGTTATTGTGAGATAACAGTGAAGTCAGGTGGAACCACGTTTGAAAGACGTCCCGATATACAGGGACGTCTTTTTTGATAAGGAGGGTATATGTCAGAAATCAGAATACCACAGGGTATGAGAGACTTAATGCCGGCAGAACTTGCGGCGAAAGACACACTGGAAAAGAAAACAGAAGCTGTATTTCAGGCTTATGGCTATCAGAAAATATCAACTCCGGCTATTGAATACTTCACTACCTATGCCAATGCTTTTGCGGATGTGAAGAGTGAAGAAATGTATCGTTTCTTTGACCAGCAGGGGCATATGCTTGTCTTGCGTGAAGATATGACCGTTCCGATCGCAAGAGTATGTGCTTCCAAGTTTGCTAATGCACAGCCTCCATTCCGTATCTCTTATTGCAATGATGTATTCCGGGTCAGACATGCCTTTGCGGGCAAACGCAATGAAGTAACAGACTGCGGCATTGAATTAATCGGTATTGATGAAAGCGGCGATCTGGAAGTGCTTGTGACTGCTTTAGATGTTATGAAGGCTTTAGCAGGAGATAGTTTTCAGTTAGAAATAGGACGCAGTTCTTTCTTTGAAAAAGCATGTGACAGCGTCCATATCAATAAAGAAGACAGAAGACATCTGGCAGAACTGATTGATGAAAAATCTTTAGTAGATTTAGAGGAATTCTTAAAGACATTATCCTTAGAAGAGAAAGCAGTTTCCTTCTTCCAGCAGCTGCCATTAGCTGCTGGTGATCATCGTATCTTTGATGATGTGATGGATATCTCCTTCAATGATGATCTGAAGAAGGAAGTAGAGAAGATGCAGAAACTGTATGAACAGCTGGATCAGCTGGGATATGGATCTTATGTAACCTTTGATTTCGGTAAGGTACCGCATTTAGATTACTATACTGGCATCATCTTTGAAGCTTATGTTAAAGATATCGGTACTTCTGTATTATCCGGCGGCAGATATGATAACTTATTGAAAAAGTTTGGCAGAGACCTTCCTGCCTGCGGTTTTTCTGTAAAACTGGATTATCTGCTCGATACTTCAGTTCATAACCAGGATGATAAAAGAGCGTATGTATATTATCCAAGAGGAAAGGAAACAGAAGCTATTTTAAAGGCAAAGGAACTGCAGAAAGATTATGCAGTATGTCTCTGCCCATGGGATAAAGATAAAATGGAGGTTGTGCTATGAGTCTTTCAATAGCTCTTACCAAGGGAAGATTAGAGAAGTCTACAGTAGCCATGTTATCAAAAATGCACTATGGCGTAGAACCATTGCTGGATAAAGGCAGGGCATTGGTGTTCTATGATACAAAGAAAGATATCCGTTACTTCCTGGCAAAACCTGCAGATGTTATTACTTATGTAGAACATGGTGTAGCAGATATTGGTATTGTAGGTAAAGATACCTTAATGGAAAAAGAACATGACTGTTATGAACTTCTGGATCTGAAAGAAGGTATCTGTAAATTTGTCTTAGCAGGATTAATAGATCATAATCCGCTGGAGTTAGTCGGACATATTCGTATTGGTACAAAGTATCCGAATATTACAGCAGCCTACTTCCATCGTCAGGGATTAGAAGTAGAGATTATCAAGATAGAAGGTTCTGTGGAACTGGGACCGGTTTTAGGCTTATGCGATGGTATTGTCGACATTATGGAAACCGGTACAACCTTAAAGGAAAATGGTCTGGTTGTCTATGACACAGTATGTCCGGTCAGTGCACGTGCTATTGTGAATAAAAGTGCATTTAAGTTAAAGAAAGATGAAGTCATGTCACTATTGAATGGTTTGAAAGAGGTGAGAGATCATGCTTAAGGAAATTGATAAAAGAAACCATGCACAATTGCGTCAGTATCTGGATTCCCGCAGTCAGGAGATATCAGAAGATATCAGAAACAAATCGGCGGCTATTCTTGCGGATGTAAAGGAACATGGTGATGAAGCTGTACGTAAGTATACAAAGCAGTTTGATGGCGTTGATCTTCAGGATTTAAAAGTCAGTAAAGAGGAACTCAATGAAGCCATCAGTCAATGCGATCCTGCTTTTATGGAAGCTATGAAAAAGGCAAAGGAGAACATTGTCTATTTCCATAAGGCACAGGTACAGCAGTCTTTCTTATTGCAGAAGGATAAAGGGATTTACCTTGGCCAGAGAGTGATTCCTCTAGCTTCTGCAGGTGTCTATGTACCAGGCGGCAGAGCACAATATCCAAGTTCAGTTTTAATGAATGTTATTCCTGCCAAGGTAGCTGGTGTAAAAAGAATTGTCATGGTAACACCACCAGATAAAGAAGGAAAGATACATCCGAATATTGCTTTTGCGGCTAAGTTAGCAGGCGTAGATGAAATCTATAAAGCAGGTGGTGCCCAGGCAATCGGTGCCTTAGCCTATGGCACGGAAACAATCCAGTCTGTAGATAAGATTGTCGGACCGGGTAATATCTTTGTCGCATCGGCCAAGCAGCTGGTCTATGGCAGAGTTGATATTGATATGATTGCCGGACCTTCCGAGATCCTTGTAATTGCGGATGAAGGCGCAAATCCATCCTTTGTTGCAGCGGACCTTTTATCCCAGGCAGAACATGATCCGATGGCTTCTCCTATTCTTTTAACTACATCAAGAAAGATACTGGATGAAACAAATAAAGAGCTGGATAAACAGTTATCCGTTCTTCCTAAAAAAAAGATTGCCTATGCATCAGTAGAAAACTATGGCAAGGCTATCATCTGTGATGATATACATGAATGCATAGATTTCGCTAATGCCATTGCGCCAGAACATCTGGAACTATGCATTGCCGATCCAATGACATATCTGAATGAAGTCAAGAATGCAGGTTCGGTATTCTTAGGCTACTATACATGTGAATCTATCGGGGACTACTTTGGCGGTACTAACCATGTACTTCCGACAAGTGGTACGGCAAGATTCTCCTCTGCATTAGGTGTAGATGCATTTGTAAAGAAATCCTGTTTCCTGCACTATACGGAAGATGCACTTTTGCATGATGCAGAAGATATTATGACGATGGCAGATGCCGAGCATCTGCATGGACACGCAATGGCAGTGAAGGTGAGAATGCATGACAAAAAGAATTGAAACATATGCGGCTGCCAGACAGGAAGGTATTCTCTTAAATGCCAATGAATGTACAGAAAATCTTTCTTCCAGGATTATCAAAGAGATACAGGAAGCATTGCCTTCTATTGCCTTTAACCGATATCCGGATAATGATGAAACAGATATCCGAAAGGCCTATGCAGAAGTTATGCATCTTGATCCGGATATGATCCTGGCAGGAAATGGCAGTGATCAGATGATTGGCTTAATGATTGGTACATTCCTTGGTAAAGGAAAAGTATTGTATACCTATGATCCGGACTTTTCCATGTATGATTATTATGCAAGCTCCTATGAAGCAGAAGTAGAGAAGTTTCAGTTAAATGATGATGGTACATTAGATATAACAGCCTTTATTCAAAAGGGAAAAGATGTACATGCATCATTAGTTGTATTCTCTAGTCCGAATAATCCGACCGGTAATTGTCTGAATGCCAAAGAGATACAGGAAATATTAAAAGAATTTAAAGATATTCCGGTTATTGTAGATGAAGCATATATTGAATTTTCAGATGAAGAGAGTTCCATTAACTTATTATCTGAATATGACAATCTCTATGTTACAAGAACACTTTCCAAAGCATATGCATTAGCTGGTATCCGGCTTGGCTTCCTGATTTCTTCAAAGAAAAACATGGATGCGATCAGACCCCTTGCCGTACCATATGCATTAAACAGTGTCACAATGAAAATAGGCGAAATCGTATTGTCCCACTATGATGAAGTCATAAAACATGTCCAGCATATACAAGAAATGCGCAATGCCTTATATCAGGAGGCAAAGGAACTGACTTCCATCCATTTTTGGCCATCCCAGGGTAACTTCCTGCATGGCTGCTGTGATCATAAGGAAAGATTACTGGAATTATTCGCAGAGAAGAATATTGTGATCAGAGACTATAAGAACAGTAATGCTTTCCGCATATCCATAGGTAATGAAGAAGAAAACAGTCTTGTTTTATCTGTATTGAAGAAGTATGAGGAGGAATTTTCATGAGAGAAGCAGAAATCCAAAGAGACACAAAAGAAACCTCTGTACATGTCAGACTGAATCTTGATGGAAATGGCAATGCCTCTATTGATACAGGTGTAGGTTTCTTCAATCATATGATGGAATTAACTGCGTTCCATGGATCACTGGATCTTGATCTGCATACGGATGGAGATCTGGACGTAGATGATCATCATACGATTGAAGACTGCGGTCTTGCTTTGGGAACAGCATTCAGAAATGCATCAGGAGACCGCAAGGGTATACAGCGCTATGGATCCGTGACATTACCGATGGATGAAGCGCTGGTAAATGTATCCATGGATATCTCAGGAAGACCATATCTTGTCTTCAATGCATCTTTTGACAGAGATTCTATCGGTATGTTATCAACCGAGATGATAGAAGAATTCTTCCGTGCCTTTGCGATGAATGCAGGTGTTTCCCTGCACATTAATCTTTTATATGGAAAGAATGATCATCATAAGGCAGAAGCTATCTTTAAAGCATTCGGCAGATGTATGAAACAGGCTGCAGAGATTACCGGTACTGCACTTCCTTCTACGAAAGGATATCTTGAATGATCGGTATTATTGATTACGGCATGGGGAATCTCAGATCAGTAGAAAATGCATTGCATCATCTTGGTAAAGAATGCATTATTTCAAGAGATACAAATGTTCTTCATGCCTGTGACAAGCTGATTCTGCCTGGCGTAGGTGCCTTTGGCGACTGCATGGATAATATCACTCATTATGGTTTACGGGATTTCATTGTTTCTGAAGTAAAGCAGGGCAAGCCTTTATTAGGTATCTGTTTAGGTATGCAGATGTTGTTTGATGAAAGCTATGAAAAGGGTCAAACAAAAGGATTCGGCTTTATTCATGGAAAGATTGTCCGGATCGATGATCCGGATGTCAGTGTACCTGAAATAGGCTGGAATGAACTGGAGTGGAACCATCCTTCAAAGCTTAAGGATCTTCTTCCAGAACATACATATGTCTATTATGTACATTCCTACTATGCTTCAGACATGAATGAAGAAAACTTACTGGCATATTCTTCTTATGGAAAGCTGCGTATACCTGGCATAGTATGCAAAAATAATGTCATGGGATGTCAGTTTCATCCGGAAAAGAGTGGTGAAGACGGCTTAACGATTCTGAAGTATTTTACGGAGGTGTTTTCATGATTATATTACCGGCTATTGATATGATTGATGGAAAACCAGTCAGACTGTTTCAGGGAGACTATGGTAAAAAGGAAATCGTCGCAGATTCCATATTATCTGCCGCAAAGCATTTTCAAGAACAGGGAGCTTCCTATATTCATGTGGTTGATCTGGATGGTGCTAAGAGCGGCAAACGTGAAAATGCAGAATCTGTATTAGCAGTGAAAGAAAAGACGAATCTTAAGATAGAAGTAGGCGGTGGTATCCGCCTGATGGAAGATATTGCATTTTATCTGGATCATGGGATTGAAAGAGTCATTCTTGGTACAGCTGCCATACAGGATGAAAATTTCTTAAAAGAAGCAGTCAGTAAATATGGTGCAAGGATTTCGGTAGGAATGGATTGCCGCAATGGCTATGCCATGGCAGAAGGATGGCTTCAGAAAAGCAGTTTCTGGTATCTCGATTTTGCCAGTCAGCTTGAAGAAGAAGGTGTTCAGAATATTATCTTTACGGATATATCCAAGGATGGCACCATGCAGGGACCAAATCTTGATATGCTGAAGAAGCTTTCAGAACATGTTTCTGTTAAGATTACAGCTTCTGGCGGTGTACATAATCTGAAAGATATAGAGAATCTCTGTACTCTTAACTTATATGGTGCCATTGTTGGCAAGGCTGCCTATTCAGACACTTTTGATCTGCATAAGGCAATTGCCATAGGAGAAGAAACATGCTGACAAAAAGAATCATTCCTTGTCTTGATGTTAAGGATGGCAGAGTTGTTAAAGGTGTGAACTTTGTCGGTTTGAAAGAAGTTGGTGATCCGGCTGAAATGGGCCGTAAGTACTATGAACAGGGTGCTGATGAATTAGTCTTTCTGGATATTACCGCAACCAGTGATGGCAGAAAGACCATGGTTCAGGTAGTGGAACAGGTTGCCGCATCCATCTTTATTCCTTTTACAGTTGGCGGAGGCTTAAGAACCTGTGAAGATATCCGTAAGATCTTAAGAGCTGGTGCAGACAAGTGCTCTTTGAATTCTGCAGCAGTCAGAAATCCGGATCTGATCAGTGAAAGTGCTGCTATGTTTGGAGATCAGTGCATTACGTTGGCTGTTGATGGAAGAAAGCGCAAGGATGGCAGCGGATGGAATATAGTAATCAATGGCGGCCGTATTGATACAGGTATAGATGCTTTAGATTGGATAAAGGATGGTGTCCGTAAAGGGGCAGGCGAAATACTGCTTACATCCATGGACGCAGATGGCACAAAGCAGGGCTACGATATTCCTTTCTTAAAGGCAGTCAGGCAATGTGTACATGTACCTGTCATAGCCTCAGGCGGCTGTGGAAAGCTGGAACACTTCTATGAAGTATTCCATGAAAATGCCGCAGATGCTGCCTTGGCAGCTTCATTATTCCACTATGATGAATTATCTGTAGGTGATGTAAAGAAATACTTAAAAGAGAAGGGAGTTCCGGTGCGATTATGATACAGCCTGATTTTAAAAAGGGAAATGGATTGATTCCGGTAGTTGTACAGGATGAAAAGACAAATGAAGTATTAATGCTTGCCTATATGAATCAGGAAAGCTTCGATAAAACACTGGAAACCGGAATTGCGACATACTGGTCCAGAAGCCGCGAAGAATTATGGACCAAGGGAGAAACAAGCGGTCACTACCAGCATGTTCATGAGATATTGATTGATTGTGATGAAGATACATTGTTATTGAAGGTAAAACAGGATGGTTCAGCCTGTCATACAGGTCATTACAGCTGCTTTTACAGAAATATAGATGGAAAAGAGGTTGAAACAAAGAATCATGAATGAATTAGAAAGGCAATATGAAACAGCATTAAACAGAAAGTTTCATCCGGAAGAAGGAAGCTATACAACTTATCTTTATGAAAAAGGATTGGAAAAGATATTAAAGAAAGTTGGTGAAGAAAGTACTGAAGTTATCATTGCGGCCCTTTCACAATCCAAAGAAGATCTGGTTGGCGAGATCAATGATCTTGTCTACCATGTATTAGTTTTAATGGTAGAAAAGGGTATTACGCTGGAAGACATTGAACTGGAAATGAAAAAGCGTTCTGAAAAGCAGCATAATCTGAAACCAGAAAGAAAACCAATCACAAATCTTTGATTATTTGATAAAAAGGTACAAATAAATACCTGTTTTGCGCTAAAATGAACATAGTTAAACCAAGGGAGAGATCATTCATGGCACAGGATTATCCGACAAATGTAAAACGCTGGGATGTTTTTGAAGTACAGCTGCAGGGATCTGAAGAAGGAAATCCTTTTCTGGATCATACGCTGACAGGTATTTTTACAGGCAGAAATGAGTCTGTAACAGTTAAAGGATTCTATGATGGAAGTGGAACATACAAGATCCGTTTCATGCCTTCCTTTACAGGAAAGTATAACTTTATTCTGCAGGCATCTTTTATCAAGGGTTCCTTATCCGGAACATTCTTTGTAAAGGACAATGATGAAAACAATCATGGCATAGTAAGACTGCATGATACATATCATTTCATGTATGAAGATGGTACAGTATGTCATCCATTCAGTTCAAATGCATATACATGGTATCTGCAGGATGAAGAAACCATGCATAATACGGTCGCTTCTTTACAGAATGCTGGTATTAAAAGATTACGTTTTGAAGCTATGCCTGATACCGAAAATATGTTTGTAAATGCAGATTATGATTCTTACAATATTTCTCATCTTCATAAGCTGGAACAGGCAGTCACAAAGCTTGCAGAAGCGGGTATAGAAGCTGATCTGATCGTATCTGGAAAGACTGTTAATGAACTGTCACTTACACAGAAGGTTAACTATTTCAATATGATGTGTGACAGATTCAGTGCATACCATAATGTATGGTGGACTTTAAGCAGAGATCCTGCGGTAACCGATCTTTACAAAATGGCCGATACAATCTCTAAAAGAGATTCCTATCGTCACTTACGCAGTGTATCCGGTGTTGAAGGAAACTTTGACTTTGCGTCAAACTGGACAACCCATTGCAGCATTGAAGCTTCTGATCTCTATAATCCTGTTGAAAGAACGAATGCCATCAGAGAATGGTACAAGAAGCCTGTTATCATGGACGATATCGGCTTAGAGGGTGACCAGCCTGATTTCAGATATGCCTTGCCAGCTAAAGAGATCGTCCGCAGAAGCTATGAAACAGTAATCCGTGGCGGATATCCTTCTCTTTCAGAAGCGTATGGAGAAGATCTCTTTGTAGAAAAGGGCGGTACATGGAAAGGTGAAGCAACTGAACGCATCTCTTTCCTTACTAAGATATTAGATGAAGTGCCTGGTCAGGAACTTTCCTTTGTTGATAATCCTTGTCATATTGCAGAAGGCTATGGCAGTGATGGTAAAGATTCACAATATCTCTATTACTTCGGTTATCTGCAATGTAAGAAGTATACATTCCATGAAGATGATGATAAGGAATATGCGGTAGATATCATTGATACATGGAATATGGATGTGCAGCACGCTGGTGTATTCCAGAGTGAATTTGCCATAGAACTGCCAGATGTACCATATCTTCTGATACGTTTACGTAAACCGGAAGAATCTGATTATCATCCTGTTGAAAAAGAGGAAGAAGCTGCTGTTTCAGAAGAAACAGAAGTTCTTCCGGCTGATGAAATCATAGAAGAAGATGATACAGCAGAAGATTCTGATTATATGGAAGCGGAAGTCATCTCAGATAAAAATGAACTGGCTCAACCGCATGAAGACATGAATGAGAGTGATACAGATGTCATGCATGAAGAAGTGATACATGTATCAGAAGAACCATCTGAACCATTCTCTGAAGATCCAATTATTGAAGAAGATGATGATATTTCTTCTGATGAAGATGAACTTCCTGATATTATCAGTGTGCCATCAGATGATGATGCATTGGATAATACAGCTGAATTAAGAAAGATGCCTTTAGAGGGTGAAGCTGTTCCTGAAACGGAAAAGAGTCATACTTTAAACATACTGACCCGTCGTTCCCGCAGACAGAAGTGATCTTTCTGTATTTGTACAGAACTGTTCATTTTTGATAGATGCAATCAGGTAATCTGAAGCATATCTTATGGAATCCAGAGAAGGCTTCAGATCTTCCCATGTACAATCCTGTGACCATCCGGCAATGTAAGGAAAAGAATATTCAGAAGTATCGATATGGAAGTAGGAACATACAGCATACGCTGTACTTTCTGCTTCTATTTCTTTAACTTCTCGTGGTAAATCAGACTGATGAGACCCATGCAGCAATGCATGGGTTATTTCGTGAAGAAGTGTCTTTACAGTCTGTATTTCTGACATAGAATCCTGAATCATGATGGAATGTGAAATTGGATTATAGCATCCATGCATACTGCCTTTTAATGGTCCAAACTGTACCGGTACTGGTGAGACAGACATAAGCTTCTGAATGAAATTGTCATAATCCATGACAGTACCTTCCATTTCACTACTCATATAGGCAGGTAATGCCTGGCCTGAAGTCTGTGAGATATCAAAGACATTCACCGGTCTGAATCCAATGATACGGTATTTCTTTTCTCCTTCCTTGTCTTCTTCTACAACCTTATGTACAGGCGCAAGGATATGAATTGCTTTTTCACCTTTCTTAACGTAGCGTTTGAATTTGTTCTTCCATGTCTGATAGCCTGCCACATAGGTCGCATCTCTTTTCTGCCTGTAGATAAGAATTGTGTTAGCAGAACTGTAAGTGTGAAACCTTGACATGACTTTCAGATATTGTTTCCATTGATCTGTTTCATACACCTGGTTCACACCTTCCTGAAGCTGTTTCATAATCATTTCAATTCTTACGTTTTCTTTTTTGTTCATAGATAAATCTCCTTCTGTTCATGTATTACCGGGAAATTATCAAATTCCACAAAAAAAGATCAGAATTGTTATACCACTTAAGAAAATAGAATCATGCTATAATCCTGTCTGTAACATATGGAGGTTATATGGAACAGTTAGAGTTCAAGTTTGATACACAGCTTCTGATAGATGGACATGATCTTGATGAAGATAAGATTCATGATTACATCACAGAACATTTCAAGGGCGATTGCCTGTTAGTCGTAGGAGATGATACATTAATCAAGATTCATTTCCATACCAATGAACCATGGCTTGTCCTGGAATATGGACAGTCCATCGGCGATATCTATGACGTTGTTGTAGAAAATATGCAGAGACAGGAAGAAGGTCTCAAGGGTTAAGAAAAAGACTTCATGATGAAGTCTTTTTTAAAACCCATGTTTTTTAAATAACTGATCCATAATATCCGGATATGATAATAAATCAAAATTCTGAATGGAATGTGTTCTTGTTCCGATTTCAGCCAGGTATCCATGTAACCAGACAGCCATACATACAGCCTGGAATACATCACTTACCATTGTTAGTGTTCCGGCCATAATACCTGTCAGAAGATCACCGCTGCCTGCCTGAGCAAGGGCCTGACATCCACTCTGATTAATATACATTTCACCAGATGGTGCTGCCACAATTGTATCTGGTCCCTTAAGCACTACATAAACCTTATATTTCCTGGTAAACATGGACGCATATTCAATCTTATGATCCTGTACTACTTCAACCGGTTTATTCAGAATGGCTGAAAATTCACCAATATGCGGTGTCAGTATGACTGGTTCTTTTACAAAATTAAGGATATAGGTATTATGATCCAGCAGTCTTAATGCCTCAGCGTCCAGAACAACCGGTACCGTACTGTTCTGTAAAATCATATCCATAACATCCATCTTCCTGTCCATGTTTACACTGCCGCTGCCAAAAGCAATGGCTTTGGCATCATGGATCAAAGGCAGAAGGGTATCCTTCATGTTTTCTCTATGAAATGGATGATAGACAGGAGTGATGTGATGAGAAGCTACGATGCCATAAACTTCATCCGGTAAAGCTACATTGATGTAGGAAGCTCCAACTGTCTTAGCCCCAGTGATGTTCAATGACAATGCACCAGCCATGCCATAGGATCCGCCTACCAATAATGTCTTTCCATAGGTTCCTTTATAGGCATTCACTGGTTTATGAGGAAATGATTTGAAGAATAAATCTTCATTCATCTCATGCCAATGGGATACAGATGCCTTTTTAAAACCAGCATCCAGTACCTGTACCTTTTCAAAAAGACGATGTTCTTTGGAAAGCATATGAAAAGGTCTGTAACAGCCAATGGCAAGAGTTAAATCAGAATGCAGGGCATCATGATCATAACAGCCTGTATCTGCCTCCGCACCACTGTTTATATCCAGAGAGATAACGGTCTTATCCAGATCATTGATATAACGGAAGATATCCCTGATATCTTCCTTCAGTTTGCCATGGAAGTCACTTCCATAGACGCAATCTATAATCAGATCTGCATTTTTAATTACATCTTTTCTGTCTTTTTTCTTAACCAGAATGCTTTTTATATCTTCATAAGAAAAGCTCTTCTCTTTTCCTTCCAGAAGATCTACCTTTACCTGAAAAGAAGAAAGATCATTAACAAGTTTTAAGCCAATATGACCTGTATCATTATTTCCGCATAAAATTAAAATAGAATGACAGTTATAGTATTCCTGAATAATCAGGGATGCTGTTTCTCTGCATATTTTTTCTGGAATTTCAGCAGAAGAAAGGACAGGATCTCTGAGGATTTGTTTAAGCATTTCTGTGTCCGCTATCATGGTGTTGTTTCTTTCATGAACTATCTTATCACGATGATGTATAAAATCGTAAATAAATCAGTAATTATGCGTTTTTATGCTATAATGAACTTGTAAATATCTGAAGGAGGTATTACGATGCCAGCAAAGAAGACGGTAAAGACTGCCGCAAAGAAGCCGACGGCGAAGAAGGCTGCACCTGTTAAGAAGGAAGCAGTCAAGGAACCAGAAGTTAAGAAAGAAGAAACTGTCTCTGCTGTAAAGGAAGCGCCAAAGGCAGCAGAAAAGAAGCCTGTTAAGAAGGTTGCCGCAAAGAAGCCTGCTGCTAAGAAGCCGGCTGCCAAGAAAGCTGCGCCAAAGAAGAAGGCCGCTCCTAAGAAGGAAACAGTACAGAAGCCTGTTGTTAACAAGAAGACAGTCAAGGATTATGAGGATGTCATCAACTGGAAGAAGGGTGAAGCTCATGCAATGGATTGGCTCTATATCGAGATCAATGCAGGAGATCTTCTGACTGAAGTTGAGGCAGGCGTTGATAATCTGGCTACTGCATGCAATGCAATTCTGAACTGTATGCTGGAAGGTGATGGATTCATCGTTGAACCATCTGAGCCGGATAAGGTCAGCGATACACTGACAGTTCGCTATTACTGCGATAATCTGTCTGATGACCGTAAGAAATATTTTGACAGATAAGCTTTAAAAACAGGACTTGTGGCACCCAGATGTCATAAGTCTTTTTTTCTGCCTGCTGTAAACGTGATACAATTTTTGTCGAAGGGGATTTTTTATATGTGTGGAATAGTAGGATACATAGGTAATGAACAGGCTGCGCCTATTCTGATCCATGGCTTAGAGAAGCTGGAATACAGAGGATATGATTCGGCTGGCCTTGCCGTAAGAGATGGTTCAGGCAAAATTGAAATCGTAAAGGCAAAGGGAAGATTACAGTCTTTAAAGGAAAAGACAGATGATGGCAAAGCCTTAAAGGGGACAGCCGGCATCGGCCATACACGCTGGGCTACTCATGGTGAGCCTAGTGAAACCAATGCCCATCCGCATTGCAGCGATGACCGCAATGTAACAGGCGTACATAATGGCATCATAGAAAACTATCAGGAAATCAGACAGAAGCTGATTCGTCATGGCTATACATTCTATTCTGAAACAGATACAGAAGCAGTTATCAAGTTAATTGATTACTATGATAAGAAGTATCAGAAAGGCTGTCTCTATGCTTTAACACATGCTATGACGCGAATCAGAGGCTCATATGCATTAGCAGTGATGTTCGCCTCTGAACCAGATCATATCTATGCCGCAAGAAAAGACAGTCCATTGGTTATTGGTAAAACTGAGGATGCCTGCTTTCTTGCCTCAGATGTAACACCATTACTGCCTTATACAAAGAATGTGTATTACATGGATAACCTGCAGGCTGCCTGCTTAAGCAGAGATGAGGTAAAGTTCTTTGATCTTGATGATGAACCGGTTGAAATTAACCCGGTAGAAGTAACATGGGATGCAGATGCAGCAGAACGGGGCGGCTATGAACATTTCATGATCAAGGAAATTCATGAACAGCCTAAAGCAGTCAAAGACACACTGAATTCATTTATCAAAGATGGAAAGATTGATTTGAATGAAGCTGGTATTGATAAAGAAACAGCTGAATCCATTCACTGTATTCATATGGTTGCCTGCGGTTCTGCTTATCATGTCAGTGCAGCTGCGCAATATGTCATTGAAGACCTTGCGAGAATCCCTGTAAGAATTGAATATGCATCAGAATTCCGCTATCGTAATCCGATCCTGGATGAACATGACCTTGTCATCATCATTTCCCAATCTGGTGAAACAGCAGATTCTTTAGCTGCTTTAAGACTTGCCAAAGAGAAGGGTATCCGGACATTGGCTATTGTCAATGTGGTAGGTTCCTCTATTGCAAGAGAAGCAGATCATGTATTCTACACATTAGCTGGCCCTGAGATTGCAGTAGCGACAACCAAGGCTTACAGTGCACAGCTTGTACAATGCTATGGCATAGCAGTACAGCTTGCCTATTTCAAAGGTACAATTGATGAAGATAAGTATACGGAACTGATTGGTGAGATGCTTGCATTACCGGATAAGATTGCCCGTATATTGGAGGATAAGGACAGAATTCAGTGGTTTGCGGCTAAGTTTGCTAATGCAAAAGATATGTATTTCATTGGCAGAGGCATCGATTATGCCATTGCCCTGGAAGGTTCCTTAAAGATGAAAGAAGTATCGTATGTACATTCGGAAGCGTATGCCGCCGGTGAAATCAAGCATGGACCAATCTCTTTGATTGAAGATGGAACACTTGTTATCGGTATCTGTACTTCTAAAAAGCTATATGAAAAGACCAGATCCAATATGGTAGAAGTCAAATCCAGAGGTGCCTATCTGATGGGATTAACATCATATGGGAATTATGACATTGAAGATACTGCAGATTTCACGGTCTATATTCCTAAGACAGATGATCACTTCACAACCTCTTTAGCTATCGTACCATTACAGTTATTGAGCTATTATCTCAGCGTTGCCAAGGGTGTAAATGTAGATAAGCCAAGAAATCTTGCAAAGTCGGTAACAGTAGAATAATCATATTAACAGGTAAGTTATATAAGCTTATCTGTTTTTTAATACATAGAGAGCTGTCAGAACTATTGATGCATCAATCGCAATGATGCATTCGCTTAAGGCTGTAATACCACCAGCAGTCATAGCTATAAGAAAGGCTGTCAAAATACCAGCAATATACAGCATATTGAGATACTTATGATTAAAGCAAAGACGCAGAATCATGATGCTGAAGATGACAAATGCTATGTATGCTGAGGCAACATGTAAGAAAGATATCCATGGATTGTCTTTGATATAGGGAATAAACAAGGCACATTCTATCAAAAGATCCAGTATCCATAGTTCTTTCTTATAACTTCCGTAAATCTCATGCAGTACATCATTCATCCAGAAAAATAACAGAAGACACATGAAATATGTATAAACCTGATATTCTCCATTATTCAGTAAACCGGTAATATTCATATGAATCTTTGTGGAAAAGATTCCGGTTAAGATAAACAGAAGAGGTATCACAATATATCCCGTTACTTCTATGAATACTTTCATTGATTGCTTTGATTTCAGAGACATACTAGAATTGTAACAGAACAGGAAGAAATAAATGAAAACAGGTTATCAGGGAAATCATGGCACATTCAGTGAAATAGCAGCGTTACAGTACTTTAAGGACAAGCCTGTAGAGATGCAGGGATATCATAACTTCAAGGAAATTATGTCTGATACAGAAAAGGGCCTACTGGAATATGGTGTTCTGCCGGTAGAAAATACAACTACAGGCATTATCGCAAGAAGCTATGATTTATTTAAATATTATGATGTACATGCTGTAGGAGAGATCAATGTTCCTGTCCGTGAAGATTTATTGGTAAATCATGGCACAAAGATTGAAGATATCCGGGAAGTATATTCTCATCCTGAAGCGTTATCTCAATGTCAGGAATTTTTTGACAGGCATCCATGGATGAAACCAGTATCTGGCGAGGATACTGCCAAGAGTGCAGAATATGTAAAAGAAAGCGGCAGTAACAGTATTGCCGCACTTGGAAGCTGGAGAGCAGGTGAGTATTATCATCTGGAACCTCTTTTAAAGAATGTACAGGATTCTGAAACAAATATGACAAGATTCCTTGTTGTATCCCATCAGAATTATGTATCAGATGATGCGGATAAGATATCCATGATGCTTGTTTTAAAACATCATCCTGGATCTTTGTACAATATCCTTGGCATTTTATCCAAGAATGGAATCAATATTGTAAGACTGGAGTCAAGACCAATACCAGGCAAGGTATTCCAGTATATGTTCTATATTGATTTTGAAGGCAATACAAAGTCAAGAGACATGCAGGCAGTATTAAAAGAACTGTCCATGCGTTGTGAAGAGAGCAGAGTATTCGGATGTTATAAGTCCGCATTCCAATGAAAATATTTTCAGAAAGAATATGATTGCTTATTCACTTTCTTTCATGTATGATTACTGCAGTTATGAAGAAAATAAATCGTTATTATTTTTACTTTTACTTTAGATAATCCGGGTGATGAAAATTGCCCGTTTCATTATGAATAAGGCATTATCTTCTGGAAAGTATAGAAACCATATGGATAATGCCATATGGTTTTTTGATGAAGGAGAGATATATGAAGTTAGAAATGCATACAAAATCTGGTAACTATCCGATCATACTGGAACATGGAATTCTCTATCATGCCCATGAGCATATAGGCAGGGATGGACATATCTTTATCGTCTCAGATGATGGTGTTCCTGAAAAGTGGAGAGACGCACTCTCTAAGCAATACCCGGATGCGTCTATGTATGTTTTCAAGAACGGAGAAGCTTCCAAGAACTTTAATACATTGCAGGATATCCTGAGAGCTATGCAGGAAGCTCATGTATCGAGAAAAGATACCGTGATAGCCTTAGGTGGAGGCGTTGTAGGAGATATGGCAGGCTTTGCTTCCGCTATCTATATGCGCGGCATCCCGTATATCAATATTCCTACAACTTCATTATCACAGATTGACTCATCCATTGGTGGAAAGACAGCGGTTGATTTCAATGGTGTCAAAAACAGTGTCGGTGCCTTCTGGCAGCCGCAGATGGTCCTGATTGATCCGGATGTCTTATCCACTTTAACAAAGAGACATTATCATAATGGTCTTGCAGAAGCAGTCAAAGAAGGAATGATCCGTGATCCTGAGCTTCTGAAAATATTTGAAAAAGATGATTATGAGGATCATATAGATGAAATCATTGAAAGATGTCTTAATGTAAAGAAAGACATTGTCGAACATGATGAAAAGGAAAGCGGTGAAAGAAAGTTATTGAACTTCGGACATACATTCGGTCATGCCTATGAATCGTATTATGGCATGAATGGCTATTACCATGGCGAATGTGTTGCCATGGGTATGATGACGGTATTGAATAATCAGGATCTGAAGAATCGTCTTGAAAAGATCTTGAATAGACTGGATCTTCCGGTTTCCTGTGATCCTGATCCTGAAAAGATCTTTGCCTTAATTCAGCAGGATAAGAAAACAGATCATGATCATGTGACAATTGTTCAGACAGATGAAGCTGGTAAGGGGTATCTAGAAGAATGGTCTATGGATCAGATCAGAGAAAGGCTTGGCTTATGAGAAATACATTCGGAAATCATATTACAGTTACATTATTCGGTGAATCTCATGGCAAGGCTATAGGTGCTGTGATTGATGGTCTGCCATCAGGTGTTCATATGGATTATGAACTGATGGCAGATATGATGGAAAAGCGAAAGGCTTTTGGTACTATTTCTACAGGCAGAAGAGAAGATGATATACCAGAGTTTGTCTCAGGTATTAAAAACGGCTATACCGAAGGGACACCAGTAGCTTTCTTTATTAAGAATAAAGAACAGCACAGTCATGATTATGATGCATTAAAGAATATCGCAAGACCTTCCCATGCGGACTTTACCGGTCATGTTCACTATCGTGGATATGAAGATGCGTCAGGCGGCGGTCATTTTTCAGGAAGATTAACAGCCCCTCTGGTAGCCGCAGGTTCCATATGCATGCATATGCTTGAAACAAAGGGCATCCATGTAGGAACACATATTGCAAGATTAAAGGATATTGAAGACAGACCATTTGATGAAAAGAATCTGAATGGGGATATTGAAACAGTCAATCAGAAGCGCTTTGCGGTATTGGATGATAAAAAGGGAGAGGCAATGATTGCTCTGATTCAATCCGCAAGATGCCGTCAGGATTCTGTCGGCGGTATTCTGGATACAGCTGTTACAGGCCTGGAAGCAGGCATAGGAGAGCCTGAATTTGATTCTCTGGAATCTGCCTTATCTCATGCCATGTTTTCTATCCCGGCTGTAAAGGGAATTGAATTTGGACTAGGCTTTGGCTTTGCGGATCTCTATGGGTCTGAGGCAAATGATCCATTTGGAATAGAAAATGGAAAGATCATTACCGAAACCAATCATAATGGCGGCATTAATGGCGGTATTTCAAATGGTATGCCGATACGATTCCGTACTGTTATCAAGCCAACACCTTCTATTTTTCAAAAACAGAAAACTGTGAATTACGTAAACAAAGAAGAAACAGAAATAGAGATAGCAGGAAGACATGATCCGGCTATTATCCATCGGGCAAGAGTTGTTGTAGATGCGATGAGTGCAATTGTATTAACTGACTTTCTGATAGAAAGACATGGGCAGCTTTACTTTGGAGGAGAATGATGAAACTTGGCTTAATTGGTAAACCTCTTGGTCACAGCTGGTCACCTGAAATTCATACCTTTATTACAAAGCAGAACTACAGTCTCTTTGAACTGGATGAAGATAAAATGCATCAGTTTCTGCATCAGAAGAATTTTGATGGATTAAATGTAACCATTCCTTATAAGCAGAAAGTTATGGAAGATCTGTATGAGATTGATCCTCTTGCCAAAGAGATCGGTGCTGTTAACTGTATTGTAAATGACAATGGAAGACTAGAAGGACACAACACAGACATTGATGGTTTCATAGGTATGCTGAAACATAACCATATCGATGTAAGGGGAAAGAAAGCCGCTGTACTTGGCAGCGGGGGTGCTTCAAAAGCGGCTGTATGCGCCTTGAAGCATATGGACGCATATCCTTATGTCATATCCCGTACGAAGCGTACTGATACATATACATATGATGAACTGTATGGTCATGAATCTGAATTTCAGATCATTGTCAATGCGACACCAGTAGGCATGAAGCCTGATTATGATGATGTACCAGTAGATTTAAAAAGATTCACACATCTGGAAGCGGTAGTTGATATTATTGCCAATCCTCTTCGTACAAGGCTGCAGTTTGACGCAAAGATGCTTGGTATTCCGTATTGCGGTGGATTTGAGATGCTGGTGCGTCAGGCTTTTGCGGCTGATGAGCTGTTTACGCATCAGAAGCTGGATGACAAGCTTGTACCGGAATGCATGAAGGCTGTATTAAAGAAACGCAGAAATATTGTTCTGATTGGTATGCCTACCTCTGGCAAATCTACAATAGCCGCAATACTTGGTAAAAGAACTGGTGCAGCTGCTGTGGAAATGGATGAGGCAATAGAAAAAGAAATCGGCATGTCTATTCCAGAATGTTTTAAAACAAAGGGTGAAGTGTATTTCCGTAATGTAGAAAAGCAAATTGCCAGAAAACATCGTGAAGCTGCAGGTGAAATACTCTCATGCGGTGGTGGTGTGATTAAGAATCCTGATACCATGCGGTATCTATCCGAAAATGGTCTTGTGATATGGATAGACAGAGGTTTGAAACATTTATTTCCGACGGATTCAAGACCGCTTGCCGGAAGTGAACAGGCACTGCAGAACCTTTATCAGGAAAGATTGCCTTTATATCAGAAGTACAGTGATATTCATATCGATAACAGTGGAAATATAGAAAATACAGTCAGAGAGATTTTAAGTAAAACAGGATGGGAGGCTTAATATGATTGTTACATTAAAGAAAGATGCTGCAGAAGAAGAGATTATACGACTTCATGATTCCTTTGAAAAAAGAGGTTTAAAAGTCAATGTCATTGAAGGTGATGACTTCAATGTATGGGGGCTTGTAGGAGATACAGCTCACATAGATGAAAGAGATATACTGGCTAACCGGTGCGTAGAGAATGTACAGAGAGTATCTGCACCATATAAATTGGCAAACCGTATGTTCCACCCGGATGATACAGTAGTTGATGTCTCTGGTGTTAAGATCGGTGGAAAGGAACCGGTTGTGGTCATGGGCGGCCCATGTTCTGTAGAAAGTGAAGAACAGATCTGCCGTATAGGACAGGAAGTTAAGGAAGCTGGTGCCAAAATTATCCGCGGTGGTGCCTATAAGCCGCGTACTTCTCCATATTCTTTCCAGGGACTTGGTTATGAAGGTATTCTCGATATGGTGAAGGCAAGAGAAAAGACAGGTCTTCCGATTGTTTCAGAGTTAATGAGTGCTGATAAGATTGATGAATTTGTAGAAAATGTCGATCTGATTCAGATTGGTGCCCGTAATATGCAGAACTATGATCTTTTAAAAGCAGTCGGTCATATTCAAAAACCAATACTTTTGAAAAGAGGCATGTCTGCGACCATAGAAGAGTGGATCATGTCTGCAGAATACATCATGGCTTCCGGTAATCCGAATGTCATTCTGTGTGAGCGCGGTATCCGTACATTTGAAAAATATACCCGTAATACTATGGATCTGGCGGTAGTTCCGATTATCAAACAGCGTACTCATTTACCGATTGTCATTGACCCATCCCACGCAACCGGTGACTGGAGTCTCGTTGAGTCTGTATCCTTAGCTGCAGTAGCTGCTGGTGCAGATGGTCTGATTATTGAAGTACATGATCATCCAGCTGAGGCATGGTCTGATGGTGCCCAGTCCTTAAAGCCGCAGAAGTTTGCGGAATTAATTACCAAGTGCCGTAAGGTCGCAGAAGCTGTAGGCAGAGACGTCGCATGAATGTAACGATTCATCACTCTCTTCTGCATGATGATGCAGAAGTAGTCATACCGCCTTCCAAATCCTTACTGCACAGGGCATTGATTACTGCAGCTCTGGCAGAAGGGAAATCCTGCATACAGAATGTTTCCTATAACCAGGATATTGAAGCGACAATACGAAGCTTACAAGCCTTTGGCTGTCACTTTGAAAAAAAAGACAATGATCTCTATGTAGAAGGCACAGGCGGTCATCTTCACTACGATAAAAAAGTCATAGATTGTGGGGAATCAGGCAGTACATTACGTTTTCTGATTCCTGTCGCTGCTTTATTAAACGAACCAGTCACTTTTACAGGCCATGGGCGCTTAATGCAAAGACCGCAGGATGTCTATGCAGAACTGTTTAAAGAAAAGGGATTACTGTTTAAACAGAATCCAGACAGTATTACCGCGCAGGGACCATTACCTTCTGGTGAATATACGGTAAGGGGAGATGTCTCTTCACAATTTATAACAGGCTTACTGCTGGCTCTTCCTTTGTGTGATGGTGACAGTCATATATGTATTCTGCCTCCATTTGAATCTTCTTCTTATGTAGGATTATCACTGGAAGCAGTACATCATGCGGGTGTACTGGCAGAATTTCAGGACTATGATTTATTTATTAATGGAAATCAGTCTTATCATGCTTTCTCAGACAGAATAGCAGGTGATGATTCACAAGCTGCTTTCTTTACAGAATTAGCTGGTCTGACACATAAGACAATCACAGTCAGAAATATCTCTCATCACTCTATCCAGGGAGATCATGTGATTCTTTCACTGTTTGAAAAAAGCGGCGGCGTTGTGAAAGAAACAGAAGATGGCTATGCTTTAACTGGTGGAAATATGCATGGCATTCATGCGGACCTTTCTGACTGCCCGGATCTTGGACCTGCATTATTTGCGTCTGCGAGCCAATATGAAGGAACCAGTGTGTTTACAGGATGTGAAAGATTACGCATCAAGGAAAGCGACCGTATAACCTGCATGGAAGAAGAACTGCATAAGCTTGGCTGTTCTATTACATCAGATGGCGGTACAGTTACAGTTATCGGCAAGCATGGTATTCAGGACCATGTCGTATTGAATGGACATAATGATCACCGTATCGTCATGGCATTAAGTATTCTTGCGTTAATGGGAAATGATATTACTATGGAAGGGGCAGAAGCAGTAAATAAGTCCTATCCTGATTTCTTCAGGGATATTGAAAGAATAGGTGTGAACATTTCCTATGATTAATTCAGATACGAAATTTGCGGTAATAGGTTTAGGTGTACTGGGCGGCTCTTATGTACAGGCATTAAGCGCAAAGGGCTATGCATGTACAGGCATTGATAGCAATCCGGAAACGATTGATTATGCCCTGGAAAAAGGCTGGATTGTAAAGGGAGGCACAGCCCCTTCCCTTGTGAGTGATGCGGATATCGTTGTATGTGCGTTATATCCGCATGTATTTGTACAATGGATCAAAGATAATCAGAAATATATCAAGTCACATGCTTTATTAACAGATGTAACAGGTGTTAAAAGAGAAGTGATTCATGATATCAATGAAGAGCTGCGTGATGATGTAGAATTCATATCCTGTCATCCTATGGCAGGAAGAGAGTCCAGAGGTATCCACTATGCGGATGCATCCCGTTTTAAGGATGCTAACTTTATTATTGTTCCGACAAGTGAAAACAGTGAAGAAGCAGTCAATACCATGCATCAGATGGCAGAGATACTTGGCTTTACCCATATCTCTATACTTACAGCGGATGAACATGACAGAATGATTGGCTTTGTATCGCAATTGACGCATGTCATAGCTGTATCATTAATGAATGTGTCTGATAATACACATCTTGCCAGTTATACCGGTGACTCTTTCAGGGATCTTACAAGAATAGCCAAGATCAACGAAGATATGTGGCCGGAATTATTTATTCTGAATAAAGATAATCTGATCAGAGAAATCAATGATTTCATGCATGAGTTAGAAACATTCAGGAATATGCTTGCGGATAATGATGTAGAAGGTATGAAAGAAAAAATGATTATTTCTACAGAAAGAAGAAAGAAATTTGATAAGAAATCATGAAGAAGATAATGATTATTAATGGTCCTAACCTGAATATGGTAGGCATCAGAGAACCAGATGTCTATGGCAAGGAAACATATCAGGATTTAATTCATCTGATCACTAGTGAAGCACAAAAGCGTAATATCCAGGCTGATTGCCGTCAATCCAACCATGAAGGGGATCTGGTTGACTGGATACAGGAAGCTTATTTTCAAAAGTATATTGGCGTTGTGATTAATCCTGGTGCTTATACGCATACAAGTATTGCCTTAGCAGATGCGGTAAAGGCAATCGCACCTTTACCGGTTGTAGAAGTACATATTTCTGATATCAATGCAAGAGAATCATTCCGTCATGTATCTTATGAAGCACCATACTGCCTAGCACAGATTAAAGGAAAAGGCTTTGCGGGATATATAGAAGCGATAGATATGATTCTTGCAAAAGATAATGCTTAAAACAGTGACATTCATATTCTTGTGCTATAATGCATCAATATGAAAAAGAAAGAAATTATTATTATCGGCATTATTGCAATTGCTGCGGTAATATTCATAGGCATCGGCTTATGGCAGAGATCCTCAAAGGGAAGTGATACCAGTACGGCAGAAGCTTCTGCATCAGCTGAAACTGTATCAGATACCCCGCCTAAGGAAAAGGCAAAGGGACAGTGGGTAGGTGTTGTACACCGTAATCACGTTGCTTTGTGGTTTGATTCAGGCATTAATGATACCTATGCTGTTACAGGTGACTATGGTGTTATGCATATTGAAGTAAAAGATGGAAAGTGGCATGTCTCGGAAGTGGAATGTCCGAATCAGACATGCAAGAATATGGGATGGGATGATGGTACAAACTTCATGCCTATTACATGTATTCCAAATAACATTATGATTGGTACAACCCAGTGGGTTGAAAGCTATTTTGATCAGATGGAGAATCAATGAATCACAATAGTACAAAACATCTGACATACCTTGCTTTATTAAGCGCAATGGCAATAACATTGAATCTGGTGGAAACAGCATTTATTCCACCTTTTTTCGGTGTATTCAGAATCGGATTAGCTAATATCATTGCCTTGGTGACATTACGCATTATGGGTGTAAAGGAAATGATCATTGTCAATGTTATGAGAGTGGTTATTGGTAATCTTCTTTCAGGAAGAATCTTCGGCAGTTCCTTCTGGATCAGTGCAGGTGGTGTACTGCTTTCTACGCTTGTACTGATTATCCTTGATAAACTTCATGGATCTTTGATGTTTACATCTGTAATCAGTGCCATTGCCCATTCTACTGGTCAGGTATTAGTTGTCATGTTCTTTTACAGTCAGCCATGGATTATGACAATTCTTCCATATTTTTTCTTATTATCCATTCCTACAGGTTTATTGACTGGTTTTGTCGCAAAGATTACTTCGGATCGTATAAAACCATTGCGTAAGCAGAACTGATCACAGTCTGTCATATGACAGACTGTTTCTTTTATATAACAAAAAACACTCAGATAACTGAGTGTTCGGGTTTACCTATGAATGGCAGGGGTAGAGAGAATCGAACTCCCATCAGCGGTTTTGGAGACCGATGTACTACCATTGTACGATACCCCTAAAAATAAAAGTGACGAGTACGGGATTCGGACCCGTGAATGCCGCCGTGAAAGGGCGGTGTGTTAAGCCACTTCACCAACTCGCCATGTCGTGCTTAAGAATAATAACACAGGGGTTTACTAAAAGCAACAATCTTTTTAAAAATATTCTGATATAATGTGTCAGAGTTCGTATTTGAAAGGAAATTAAAATGTTAAAACAACCAGTCAGAACGAATCTTTCTGATTTTATAAAAACTTCCATGGGCTCACAATTTGTGATTCCGGTATATCAGCGTCACTATACATGGTCGCCTGATAAGGAAACCGCAAGGTTCATGGATGATATAGAAGAACTGCTCAAAGGGAAGAGTGAACACCATTTCCTCGGCATTATCATTTATATGGAAACAGAGATCGCAGCTATGTTCAGACAGCTTCAGATTGTCGATGGACAGCAGAGACTTACAACGACGTTTATCTTCTTACTTGCCTTAAAGAAACTGAGCGAAGAAAAGAATGATAAGAATACAGCCGGTATGGTATCTGATTACTATCTCTATAACCGTCATTCTTTCAAAGAAGCATCATTGCGTTTAAAACCTGCTGTAGATAAAGATAATGTTTTTGAAAGATTAGTGTATGGCAGTGAAAAGGATCTGAACCGTAAGGAAAAAGAATCTGCGGTATATAAGAACTATGTTTATATTTACCAGAGATTAGTAAATATGATGAAGAATCATTCATCTTTACAAGTTCTGGATACACTGTCCCGCATTGATATTCTTGCCTTCCCGCTATCAGAAACAGATAATGTCCAGCAGATATTTGAATCCATTAATTCTACCGGTGCTCCTTTAACATCCGCAGATTTAATTCGTAACTATGTATTGATGAATCATCCGGATGCTGAACAGGAACGTCTGTATCATATGTATTGGGAACCACTGGAAGATGCATATCCGCAATCAAGACGTCTGGAAGATTTTTTCCGCTACTATCTTGCGGCTAAGACATATGATCTTTTAAACCGGAGAGATATCTATGAAGGATTTAAAAAGTATTGGCATCAGAATACTGACAGTGATGAAGACAAGCTAAGAGAAATTGTACGCTATAACCGTTACTATCATGATGTATATGAAGGACCTGCAGAGAATACAGAGATAGAAAACGCTTTAAAAGATTTCCGTCTTTCTTCTTCCTATGTACCTGCACCATTCTTAATGGAAATGGTGCATCAGTATGACAGCCAGAAGATCAGTGCATCAGAAATGGTATCTGTTATAAGAATTATTGATTCCTATCTGATGCGTCGAGCCTTAATGGGCAATGATTCCGGCTCTTTAAGCAGGTATTTTCCATCATTATTAAGAACGGTATTGTTAAGCAGAAAGAAGAATCCAAAACAGGATATAGTCTCTTTAACGCAATATTATCTGATTACATGCAACAGAGGCAGATCTCTTGCCATGCCTACAGATGAACAGTTATCCATGCAGTTAAGAGAATGCAATGCCTATGCATTACCATCTATCAGAGTTGTATTAGACCGCATTGAACATGATCATGCCAGTGCAAAGGTAGATACTTCTGATCTAAACATAGAACATATCATGCCTCAGCATCCAAATGCCTGGTGGCGTGAGAATTCAGGATGCGCAGATGAAGATGACTATACCGTTACAGCTAACCTTATTGGTAATCTGACTCTGTGTGCACAATATGACAATACAAAGATGGGTAATGAAGACTTTGTCTATAAGAAGAAGATACTCTCAAAGACTCTGCATATCCGTATGAATACAGAGATTCTGAAACAAAAGACATGGACAAAGAAAAACATTCTGAAAAGATGTGAATCCATGTGTGAGAAGATCATTCATATTTATCCATATAACGGCATTGGAAAGGTTTCCAGAAAGAAAGCGGCACCACCTGTTAACAATGAAGAAATCTATACATTGAATACACCAACCGTTACCGCAAGAGCCATACTGCATACAAAAGACAATGTAGAAGTGATGGCAGGTTCCTTCATGAAACCATATGGTAACAGGGAAATGAAAAAGATGTCTGATCTCTTCCATAAGTTTGATAGTCATGGTGCTTTCCATGAAATTGATCAGAATCGTGTACAGTTAAATCAAAGCATCCAGTTTCATGATCTGAATGAAGCCGGTCAGTTCCTTATGCACAGGGGTGGGGATACATCTTCATTCTGGAAGAAAGAAGTACCGGATACCTATTGGAAGAATACACAGAAACACAAAAAAACTGCATCTCCCAAAAAGAAGACACAGAAAGCAAAGCCTGTCTCAAAGCCACAGTCAACCCCAGGCTTTGTACAGTTTGCCGGTATGAATATTCAACAACCTGTAAAGAGGAAACCGCATACCAGAAAGAAAAAGCATTAATCGCGTAAAGCATACCATTGAATATATTTGGAAAATGCAGAAGGAAGAGCCTTGGAAGACAGGCTCTTTTTATCTGCCAGAATATACATCTTGTCTGACAGATGACTGATTTCACCCACAGTAACTTCATATGCCTTCATCTGCCATTCAAGATGTGTAAACTTATGTACTGAATCAGGCAGTTCTTTGATCTTCAATGGTGTTAACCCCATGCTTTCAAGTTCCTGTATTGTTTCTTCCTTTGTTAACCTTGAATCTGTACCAGGAAACTCATACATACGTGCTAACAAGCCATGATCAGGACGTTTATGAAGAAGAAAGTTATTTCCATCTCTGATAACAAATATAGTTCTATGAATGATCTTTCTCTCTTTTAAGGCACTGCGGTAAGGATACTTTTCTATAGTTTTATTCTTATAAGCATGACATGTCTTTGACCATGGACAAATGTTACATTGCGGTAAGGCATTAGGAAGACATACTGTTTCTCCAAGTTCCATTAATCCCTGATTGAAAGAAGATACAAAGGAATTATCATGTTCTTTTGAAAAGAGGTTCATGATTATGCTTTCTACCATTTTCTTAGTGGAAGGGTCTCTTACATCATCACCAATTTCAAAGTATCTTGCAAGAACTCTCATGACATTGCCATCTACGGCACTGACTGGAATGCCATAGGCAATAGAAGCGATAGCACCGGCAGTATAAGAACCAATTCCCGGCAGTTTTAATAATGCATTATAATCAGCCGGAAGCTTACCATCATATTTTTCTACAAGAACCTGAGCACATTTATGCATATTGCGTATTCTGGAATAATAACCAAGACCTTCCCAGAGATACAGAAGTCTGTCTGTATCTGTTTCAGCCAATGTTTTAATATCCGGTATCTCTTTCTTAAATCTTAAGTACTTTGGACGTACTGCTTCAATACGGGTCTGCTGTAACATGATTTCACTTAACCAGATATCATAAGGATTGCCTGTATCACGCCATGGAAAACTTCTTTTATGTGTGTCATACCACATGGTAAGCTTATGAGCTTCAAAAGAACTTATTTCATATGTCATTCGATTATTTTAACAAAAGATTGATTCAAGGTTGAGGTTATTTGTGATTTTGGTAAAATAGTATCTGTATCGCGATTGTAATTCAATGGCAGAATGCGACCTTCCCAAGGTTGATATGCGGGTTCGATTCCCGTCGATCGCTTTTTTTTATTTTGGAATTTACCTGCTTTTTTAACTGTCTTTCAGAATGGTGAATTCTCCCTACCCTGAAGGATAGGGCCTCTGACTGCCTTATGGCAGCGGA
>DXZE01000017.1 GCA_019415435.1 Erysipelotrichaceae bacterium | reverse complement strand
GTGTCACAAGCAACAATTGAACACTACATTGAAAATCAAGGCTGATTCTGGAATGTAAAACCGCCCCATAAAGGGGCGTGGCTTCTACCGATTAAAAGATTTTTGTGAAAGAAGGCGTCATATATGAAAATATGGTTTGCATTTGGTGATTCAATTACAGATATGGGATATTACATTCCTACTGTATGTAAGGAAACAGGATTACAAGGATATAAGTTTGGATACAGCGGTTATGCCTTAGGTGAAGATCCGGCCGGCTATGGTTCTTTATCCAATGCTGTGAATGATATGCTTATATCTGAAGTTATACCGGATATTGTGACAATCTTTGGCGGAACCAATGACTTTGGTCATGGCGGCAGTATTGAAGCTATGGAAAAGGGACTCCATGCAATCATTACAAAGATCAAGTCACAATGGCCTGAAACACATATCATGGTATTAACACCATTACAGAGAAACTATACCGGTATCAGTTCATGGGAAACACATGGCTTAGGACCTAACCAGATTGGTCTCTATATGAATGCTTATGTAGATAAGATTATTGAAGTATCAGAACAAGAACATGTAGAGTTACTGGATCTGTATCATACTTCAGGTTTAACGGAAGAAAATGCATCGGAATATACATTGGATGGATTACACCCGGATGAAAAATACAGTATAAAACTAGGCAAGCAGATCGCTA
This sequence comes from Erysipelotrichaceae bacterium, assembly GCA_019415435.1. GTDB lineage: Bacteria > Bacillota_I > Bacilli_A > Erysipelotrichales > Erysipelotrichaceae > Bulleidia. Next base: position 37,171 of record DXZE01000017.1, on the reverse strand, counting down.
TGACCATTAAAAAGTATTTCTACTGAGATATAATAGTGCTGCTGCATGAAAAAGATTAGTAAGAAATGGATGATTGGCATCATCGTTATGGCAATAGCTTTAGCTTCTGCATTTGTGTGGTGGCAGTATTATGGGGGAAAAGGCTGGTATCAGTACTATGTACATGGTGCTATAGAACCAGTTTCTTTTTCTAATGAAACAAATACGAATCCTCTCTATACCGGGGAAGAATTTGAAAATGTTATTTCCAAGTATGATCTGATTCAGAAATGGCCTGTTAGTGAAGGCACAGATCCGGTTGAACAGATTGCCAAAGACAGTTATGTCATACCTGGTCTTTTATCCACAAGAACCGTCATAAACAGAAACAGTCATGCTTTAAGCATCTGTACATCCATGACACCACAGGGTGTTGCGGCTACTGATAAGTATGTTTTAATCAGTGCCTATTGTCATATTAAGACACATAATTCTGTTATCTATGTCATTGACAGAGAAACACATAAATTCATTAAGGAACTTGTATTACCGGATAAGTCTCATGTTGGTTCTATTGCCGTAGATAACCATAATGGCAATGTATGGGTATGCTGCTATGAAGAGAAGATGAAATGTGCCTATGTCCGTTCTTTTTCTTTGAAACAATTAGAAGACTATCAGTTTGATAAAGGCTGGAAGACAATCACCTATGAACAATCTTATCCTCTTGTAACATTGAAAAGAGCTTCCTTCATGTATTACCGCTACAGTACACAGGCACAAGAGGGAAGACTGTATGTCGGATACTATCGTCAGAAAGCAGATTCTGTATCTACGGTTAACTGTTATGAAATCAATGCGGATGGAGGGCTTGCAGAAGCTCCTAATCAGAACCGTAAAAACTATAATGATCCTGCCGAGATGCCTTATGTGATGCAGAAAATAAGCATAGATGGAGGTGCACAGGGATTTGCGACAAATGAAGATATGATCGCTGTATTAACAAGCAGCGGTTCCATGAATCCAAGTTACTTACGTATCTTTAAACATGAAGGAGAAGAAGATATTGACGCAACTGTCAATGGCGGTAATCTTGTCGTACCGCAATGGGATCTTCCGCCTATGGGAGAAGAAATCTATATTTATGATAATTCCATGTACATATGCTTTGAGTCTGGCGCATTTGCATACCGGGCCAGAGAATGCGATCATATGGACAGAGTATTAGTATTGAAGTGAGACTTTTATGTTTGATGTACATGATATCAGCAGAGATGCATTTATGCTGGATGGCTCTTTTGCCAAAGAAGGATATGACTGGTGGTGGCATTCTTTCACTGCCATTGATAGAAAGACTAAAGAAGAGAAACCATTCTTTATTGAATTTTTTACTGTTAACCCGGCATCAGGTGGAAAGGAACCGGTATTCGGTCAGCTTCCTTATAACAAGGAAAGACACATTCATCCAAGCTATCTGATGGTCAAAGCAGGATGGTGGGGTAAGGATCATAAGCAGTTACATCGTTTCTTTGGATGGGATGATGTAAAGATAGATACGGGTGTTCCTTTCTCTATTCAGGCAGGTGACTGTTATCTGGATGAGAATCATATCAGAGGATCTGTATCTGTTTTGGATAGTGAAAATAAAGGACATCCGGAATGGATGAGTGATGCAGGAGATATTTCCTTTAATCTGGATGTATTCAAGATCCATGCATTTAACGTAGGCTATGGTGCTTCCAAACCTTTGCGGGATGCTAAAGGCTTTGAGATGTATTGGCATGCGGAAGGTATGAAGAGTGCCTTCAAAGGAACCATTACGGCAGATGGCAGGGAGTACGAAGTTATTCCTGAAAAGTCTTATGGCTATTCTGATAAAAACTGGGGAAAGGATTTCACCAGTCCATGGGTATGGCTTTCCAGTAATGATATTGTGTCTAATATCACTGGAAAGAGATTTGAAGATGATGTATTTGATATCGGTGGTGGCAGACCAAAGGCTTTTGGTATAGCCATGGATAGAAAGCTTTTAGGCGGTTTCCTGCATGATGGTGTGGAATATGACTATAATTTCTCCAAGATCTGGGAAGAGCCGCATATTCAGTTTGAATGCCATGAGACAGATAAAGACGTTGTATGGCATATTGATTTATCCAATCATGATTCCCGTATGATTACCGATGCCCAGTGTCATAAGGAAGATATGCTTTTTGTAAATTATGAAGCACCGGATGGTGAAAAGCGGTATCATCATTTATGGAACGGCGGTAATGGTACTGCCCGGATACAGTTATTTGATAAGCACACGGGTACTTTGATTGATGATCTGAAAGCAGGTCATATCGGTTGTGAATATGGAGAATATGACCAGTAAGTGGAGGATATATGGCTAAGTTATATTTTTATTATGGCGCAATGGGAAGTTCCAAGTCCGCAAATGCTCTGATGGCGGAATACAACTACAGGGAAAGAGGACAGAAGGTACTTCTTGCAAAAACAAATCTTGATACCAGAGATGGTAAAAATGTCATTCATTCACGGATCGGTCTCGAAAGAGAATGTGTTTTATTAAGTGATGTCTGTAAAATGAAAGATGAAGATATCCGTGAGTATGATGCAGTTATTGTAGATGAGATCCAGTTTGCCAGGAAAGCACAGGTAGACTTTCTTGCCCATATCGTAGATGATCTGAATGTACCGGTAATGTGCTATGGCTTACGAACAGATTTCCAACTGAATCTTTTTGAAGGATCAGAAAGAATGCTTGCGATCGCAGATGTCATCAGTGAAGTGAAAACAGTATGCTGGTGTGGCAAGAAAGCTACCTGCAATGCGAGATACAATGAACATGGCATTGTAAGAGAAGGTGCACAGGTTATGCTTGGTGCTAATGATGAATATATTGCCTTATGCAGAAAGCATTTCCTGGAAGGAAAGTTGAGACCGGATGATGAACCGGTTGGCATTGAGGAGAAACAATGACAGTCTTAATATGGTGTATTTACATCGCAGCATCCATCATTGATTCCTATGCCAGTGAACACCATTGCAAGCGCTATGCAAAGGTAATTCTGATGCCTTTGCTGATATGTCTTTTATATCTGCATCATAATACGATGATTACCCTGTATATGGCTTTACTCTTATCATGGGCAGGGGATATCTTATTAATACAAAAGACAGGTAAAAGAAACCTTGCCGGGTTGTTCTGTTTCTTAGCAGCCCATATCTGTTATTGTGATTTATTTGGAATGATGTTAAAAAATTTATCTTTGCTTACTGCAGTATTATGTGTCATACCGTATATCTTCTTTGCCATATTCTATATAACGAAAGTATGGTGTCACGCTCCTGTATCCTTAAAGTATCCTTCATTACTTTATATGGGATGCATTGTCATGATGAGCTATCTTTCTTTCCTTGCCTGGATGAATAACACTGGTTCTGTGATCAGTTTTATCGGAACTGTCTTCTTTATCATTTCTGATACTCTGATCTCTGATCAGACATTCTTAAAGAAAGAACAGAAAGGCGTTATGGAAACCTATGCACTTGCCCAGGGATTGATAGTGGCAGGTATATTGCTGTAATACATATGAAAACAGACAGATATATGCATATCTGCCTGTTTTGTGTATAGGGAGGGAATAATCAGTTTGTTACAAAATGCCGTCTAATACAAAGGCAGGATTATACGGCTTATTGTTGACCAATACCTGAATCAGAAAGCCTTTAAACGAACGATCTCTTGTATCAGGGAGTCCTTTTGAATGATATACTACTTTTACAGAGGCTGTTTCATCCAATGGATGATCTTTGAAAATCATCTGATTGAGTAATGGGATCACCAGTTTATTGCTGCCTTCCTCCAGCATGGTACGCATGACGCTTTCATAAAGTGCTACTGTAGAATCATTATTTGTCATAGTAACAATCACCTTTTCTGTTTATATATATGCAGAAAAAAGGCAAAACCATCAAAAAAAACTGAAATTTCATTAAAAAGAATATTTCAGTTCTGATAATTTCTTAGTTTTTATGATACAGCGTCTTGTACTGATAGTTAGGGTCACATGTGACATTGATGCCTAAGCGGCGATAGATCGCAGCGTCTTCATGAGGCATATAGACAGTACTGTGGGCTTCACTGCCATGTAATAATGGTAAGGCAGATAATGCTTTTTCAACTGCTTTACTTGTCTTTGAAGCCATTGCTAAGGCAATTAATACTTCATCAGAATGCAAACGCGGGTTACGGTTATGAAGACCATTGACCTTTAATTTCTGTATTCTTGTTACCGCATCTTTATCAATCAGATCAATCTCATCATCTATACCTGCTGATTTCTTTAAGGCATTAATCAATGTGGCTGCACTTGGCCCGAACAGGGAAGATGTCTTGCCGGTAACGATTGTTCCATCCGGCAGTTCTAATGCCATTGACGGAAGTCCTGTTTCATTAGCTTTGTTACGGGCAGGCAGTACAACTGATCTTTCTAATGGAGAAAGAGAACATTCATGCATCAGAAGATTCAGTTTGTTTAATGCTTCATCGGCATTTTCATCTTTTTTTTGGGATACAAGAGCCTGGAAGTATCTTCTTATGATTTCCTGCCTGGCCGCATATTGTGCTGCTTCATCATCGATAATACAGAAGCCTGCCATATTCACACCCATATCCGTAGGGGATTTATAAGGGGAGTGCTTCATGATCTTTTCAATGATACGGTTTAATACCGGGAAGATTTCAATATCACGGTTATAGTTTACGGCAGTCTTGCCATAAGCTTCCAGATGGAATGGATCTATCATATTGACATCATTCAGGTCTGCAGTAGCTGCTTCATAAGCCAGATTTACCGGATGATGCAGCGGCAGGTTCCAGATCGGGAATGTTTCAAACTTTGCATAACCAGATGATATGCCATGGGCATAGTCATGATACAGCTGGGATATACAGGTTGCCATCTTGCCTGAACCAGGGCCTGGTGCAGTTACGACAACAAGGTTTCTCTGCGTTGGAACATATTCATTCTGACCAAGTCCTTTGGATGAGACAATGAAATCTACATCAGCAGGATATCCGGCAATCGGATAATGGAGATAAGACGCAATGCCTGCATCTCTTAACCGGCGACGGAAAGCATCCGCTCCATTCTGACGATGATATTGGGTTATGACAACTGAGCATAAGTCAAAACCAAGTTCATGGAAGCGGTCAATCATGCGCAATACTTCCTGATCATAGGCAATGCCCAGATCTCCTCTGACCTTTGTACTTTCAATCTGATTTGCATTAATGCATATTAAAAGTTCTACCTGTTCCTTTAATTCCTGCAGTAATTTAATCTTATTATCCGGATCATATCCCGGTAAGACTCTTGCGGCATGGTAATCCTGAAAGATCTTACCGCCAAACTCCATATAGAGCTTGCCATGGAACAGATCAATTCTCTTTAAAATGTTTTCTCTTTGAATCTTTAAGTATTTTGCTGAATCAAAAGCTTTTTTCTGCATGTTACACCATCCTGTCGTTTATTATACGTGCCTGAGGCATGACTAAACAACAGAGAAATGGCATAATAGATAGGTATGAGTCTTGAAAGTGATCTGTTTTTAAGAATGCGTCCTGACGCGGATAAATTACTGCAATATGGGTTTAAAAGGCATAACGACCAGTATATTTATTCATGTGATTTAAACAGGGATTCCATGCATGCAAGAATTGTGATAGATAAAGATGATTTATTGAATGGAAATGTCATTGATTTTGAAACCGGTGATGTATATACTGCCATACACCATTCAGGGCAGCTTGGTAATTACGCTTCTGATATACGGCAGAGATATCTGAATGTATTGGAAGATATAGCATCCAGATGCTTTCATAAAGTACCGTATATCTTTAACCAGACCAATCGTATTGATCAGAAGATACAGGATACATATGGCGATAGGGTTTATCATCCTTTTGAAAAGTATCCGTATTATGGTGCCTACAGACCTTTGCACTCAGATAAATGCTATGCCTTGGTCATGGATATACAAAGAGAAAAGATCGATGCAGGAAAAGGCACTTGTGAGATTATGAATCTGAAGTCAGACAATGTGTCTGAATTAATTCAGAAAGACGGTATATATCCGGGCTGGCATATGAATCACAATAACTGGATCTCTGTTGTCATGGATGATACATACAAAGATGAAGAAATCATGGGACTCATTGATGTCAGTCGGAATCTGGTCAGTAAGAGAATAGATTCTGCGTTAGAAGAACACAGCTGGATCATTCCTGCTAACCCGCGTTATTTTGACTTAGATCATGCCTTCTCATTAAAAGATGATTTATATTGGGGACAGACTTTTCATGTAAAGAAGGGAGATCTGATTTATATTTATTATGGCATGCCATTTGGTGATATACGGTATCTTTGTAAAGTAACTGAAACAGATATACCGGTTACGGATCACAGTATGTCAAGAAATACAAAGATGATGCGTATTCATAAGTTAATGAAATATGAAGATGGTATGTTTAATCGTATACTGTTAAAGAAATATGGTGTGACGAATGTACGTGGCGCAAGGCATATGCCTTCGGCATTAGAAAAAGAAATAAAAAGAGTAAATGGAGGAAGTTATGAGTGAATTATTAAAAGAAAGAAAAGATATGGATCCATCTTATCAATGGGATCTTACAACTTTATTCAAAAGTGATGAGGTATGGAAAGAAGCTTTAAAGGAAGCTGAAAACAAGATGCCGGTACTAACCTCATATGAAGGCAGGCTGAACAATGCGGAAACAATTTGTGCATTTTTAAAGGGACAGACTGCATACGAAAGAAAGCTGAATGATATTTACTGCTATGCAGAGCTAAGAGCCGCAGAAGATATGAGAGATGCCGCAGGACAATCCATGCAGGCATCTGCTATGTCTTTACTTGTTAAGTATCAGGCAGCTGTCTCTTATGCAAGACCTGAAATCTTAAGCCTGGATCAGGATACATTGGATGCTATTGTGAATGATCCACTCTTAAAGGACTATCAGTTTGCGTTAAAGGATCTGTTAAGAGAAAAGGCACATACCTTAAGCAAGAAAGAAGAGAATATCATTGCCCAGTTTGGAGAAGTACTGCATAATCCGGAGGAAACAGCCGAAGCATTAATGGATGCGGATCTTATTTTTGATGAGGCAGAAGACTCTGATGGAAACAAGCATGAAGTAACATCTTCTTCCTATATCACACTTCAAAACAGCAATGACCGTACCTTAAGAAAGAACTCTTTTGACTCTTTATATAAGACATATTCTCAGCATATTCATACCTTTGCCAAAACATATGCCGGATGTGTCAAGGGAAGTGTTACCGAGGCAAGACTCAGAGGGTATGATTCTTCCCGACAGATGTCTATGGCTTCTGATAATATTCCGGAATCTGTCTATGACAATCTGATTGATACGATTCATAACCGTATGGATGTCATGTATCGTTATGTAAAACTCAGAAAGAGATTGCTTGGTGTTGATGAAATTCATTACTATGATCTCTATGCACCTTTAACAAAGGGCAGTGCAGCTCACTATACCTATGAACAGGCAAAACAGATGGTAGTAGATGCTGTTACACCACTAGGTGAAGATTATGTTAACAGGGTTAAGGATGCTTATAAGGATGGCTGGATTGATGTTTACCCAAACAAAGGCAAAATGAGCGGCGCTTTCTCCAGCGGTACATATGACTCCAATCCGTTCATCATGCTGAACTTTACCGGTTCACTTGAATCCGTATCGACATTAGCGCATGAGATGGGACACTCCCAGCATACATGGCTGACCAATCATCATCAGCCAGCCCAGTATTCCAATTACTCTTTATTTGTCGCAGAAGTAGCTTCTACTGTAAACGAGAATCTTCTGATTGAACAATTACTTAAGAAAGAAACAAATCCTTCTGAAAGACTTGCCTTATTGAACCAGTATCTAGAAGGATTTAAGGGCACTGTTTACAGACAGACTATGTTTGCGGAATTTGAAAAAGAAGCGCATGCCATGGTTGAAAGAGGAGATACATTAACTTCTGATGCATTAAATGACCTTTATGCCAGACTCATAAAGCTTTACTTTGGCGAGGATCTGGTCTTTGATGATGCTGTAAAGTATGAATGGGCAAGAATTCCTCATTTCTATTACACATTCTATGTATATGTTTATGCAACAGGCTATTCCTCTGCTTCTGCCATATCACAGGCTATCCTGAAAGAAGGAGAACCAGCTGTTAAAAGATACCTGGAGTTTCTTTCTATGGGAAGCTCTGCTTATCCATTAGAAGAGCTTAGGCATGCTGGTGTTGATTTAACAACGCCTGAACCAATCAATACAGCCTTAGACAAATTTGCTTCAGTGCTTGATGATGCAGAGAAGACTGCAGATATACTTGGTTTATAATCTGTAATCAGATGTAAAATGAACTGGAGGTAAAGTCATGAAAAAAGAGAAGTCGTGTGGGGCAGTTATAGCCCGCTATCATGAAGGAGAACTGCAGGTTCTTGCCATCCATCAGGTACAGGGACACTGGTGTTTCCCAAAGGGACATGTAGAAGGTAATGAAACCGAAAAGGAAACTGCCGCAAGAGAAATCAGAGAAGAAACGGGTCTTGAAGTGACATTTGAGAAAGATTTCCGTGAAACAACAGAATATTCACCTGAACCAGGTGTGATCAAGGAAGTTGTTTATTTCCTTGCATATCCTAATGGCGGTACACCACAGGTACAGAAGGAAGAAGTATCAGAGATGGCATGGGTTAACCAGCTTCAGGCTTCTGCTTTAATTACATATGATAATGATGCAGATTTAATGCATAAGGCATTTGCATATATTAAAAAGCATACACCTTCCAAGTGGGATGAAGAATAAAGTAGAATGTCATTTCAGCATGTTTCCAGATGAATCCTTCCATTATGAGGAAAGTGCTGATGAATCTGTTGTTTTTATCCATCTGCTTACAGATTTAACTGCTCTCCATGAGCCAGAGCGTTATATTGCAAAGATGCTTGAAACAGCCATCAGAAGATATCATCCAGAAAAGATTCTGATTGATACAGACGATATACAATACCGGAATACCTTGCAGAATGAAGGATGCTATGAACGTGGTGATGGCTATATGAAGGTAGTAGAACCATGGCGTTTAAAGCTTCCTGATTCCTGCTTTGATGAAGAAGGATATCTGATCAATCAGGGACTTATGAAAGATATTCCTTTCGGTTGGTTTGATACAGAACAGAAGGGATGTGGATGGATAGCTGCCTATAATCTCTTCAAGATGTGCCATCACTATGTGACCATGCAGGATTGTGCACAAGGTCTTTCCAAAACACTGATATTGGGAGGACTTGCAGGGCAGGAAGAGTATCTGCTTGCTTACTGGTTAAGAAAACAGGGATTAAAGGTACGTGTATCTTTACCTTCCAATAAGAGTGCCATTAAGAATATGAAAGCTCATGATTATGGTATTCTGCTTTACCAGCATAACCGTGGTGCCCATTATACTGCTTATCGGAACAGACATGATGGATCCTTTCAGTTTTACAATGCTGTCTATGGAAGAAGAGTACATATACAGAAAGCTGAAGACTTTCTGAAACAATATGCCTTACTGCCATTTGCCAGTGTCATAACCGTACAATAACTATGATTAATACAACAGTTGATATTGATTCAATTATATTTGAAGAAGAAGATCCGGGTATTCTTTTAGACTCTATAGAGAAAAGAGGTATAGCGATTCCTGTACATGTCAATAAAACAGAAACAGGATATGTCTGTACAGATGGACGTAAAAGATTAACCGCATGCAGGATCTTATCGAAGAATGATATAAAATTCAGAAGAATACCGATTCTGATCATGAACGATTATTCCCTGCAGGGAAATGCCTTCTGGGGCAGTAAGAATCATCATTAGGAGTATTATGGAAAGATTACAGAAAGCAATTGCACAGGCAGGCATCGCCTCAAGAAGAAAAGCAGAAGATCTGATCCGGGCAGGAAGAGTCAAAGTCAATGGTCAGGTTGTGAAGGAAATGGGTGTACAGGTAAGTCCTGATGACCGTATTGAAGTAGATGGAAAGCCATTACATGGTCGTGAAGAGAAAGTCTACTATCTTTTAAATAAGCCTAAACAGACAATTAGTGCCGTTTCTGATGATCATGGCCGCAAGACTGTATTGTCGTGTTTCCCGGATGTAAAAGAAAGAATCTTTCCGGTAGGAAGATTAGACTATGATACAACCGGACTTCTTTTGATGACCAATGATGGCGAATTTGCCAATCTGATGATGCATCCACGCTCACATATCCGTAAGACCTATGAAGTAGCGGTCAAAGGTGTATTAGAAGATTATATGTGTGCCCAGCTTGAAAGAGGCATTCCTATTGAAGACTATACAACGCTTCCTGCTGAAGTAGAGATTCTTTCCCGTAGTAAAGCAAAGAATAAAACCCTGCTTCATATCACCATTCAGGAAGGAAGAAACAGGGAAGTACGCAGAATGATGGAATACTTCCATTGTGAAGTGACAAGATTAAACCGTATCGGCTATGCCTTTCTGGATCTGGGACATCTCCATCAGGGAGAGTATCGCAGATTGCGCATGTATGAAGTACATAAGTTAGAAGAAATCGCAGAAAAAGCAGATATTAAAGAGTAATACCTGCTTTGATGAGATCTTCTTCCAGAGGATCTATATAGATTGTATGATAGCTTCCAAGCTGTACCATACCAGGTTTTGCACCTGGTATTTTTTTAAGGTTTTTAACCGGACAATACTGTACTGGTACAGAAGAAGACTGACGCCCGGCAGAGAAATACGCTGCTATCTCTGAAGCCAGGCGCAGGGTATCTTCATCCGGATGCTCATTATGAATGACAACATGGGCACCATGATAATCCTTGGCATGAAGCCAGATATCACTTTTTCTGGCATGGTGCCATGTCAAAGCTTCATTCTGAAGATTGTTCTGTCCCCATTGTATCTCCGTATCATGGAAGGTAATGGAATGAATCTGTATCTGTTCCTGCTTCTTTTTCTTTTTATTTTTATGGTTCTTCTTGTCTTTAAGATAACCTTCTTTGACTAATTCATCCCGGATACCCTGGGCTGTACTGAAATCTGCCAGATCCAGCTGTTCCAGTAATCCTTCAAAGTAATGAATCTCATTTTCACAGATCGATATCTGTTCCTCTAAATGAGACTGACCTTTCTTTAACTTGTTATATTTCTGATAGCATCTGCGCGCATTGTCACTGCCGTTATATCTTGGATCCAAAGGAATACGGACATCTTTACCATCTTCATATGACTGTAAGGTTATCTCTGATTCACCCTTGGTATCTGAAATCTGATAGGTATAGAGAAGATCTCCATACAGTTTCCATTTATCACAATCCTTCGCGTTGTCATACTCCTGATACAGTCTTGGAAGCTTTTGGTTCTGATGTTTTAATTCTCTTCTGACAAAGTGATATAAATCTCCGGATATCTCTTTGATTCGATCTTTTTCTTCCTTGTGATAATAGAGAATATCAAAGCCTTCAAATAATGGATAAGATTTACATGAACCAATGCTTGTTAAAGGAATGCAATGGAAAACAGTCTGATTGTTATTCTCGGCAATATACAGTTTGTCACTGTCTTCAATTTCTTTCATGACATCATGGAAGGACTGCCCATGCATCATACGGAATTCAGTCTCCTGCGCTAAGAAAGGAGAAAAGCCTGCAAATTGTTTTGTCAAAGACTGATCCTGATCAATGATATCTGTTTTGAATGGATCTTTTTTATCCTGATCAGGAACAGGGGTAAACTCTGCACCAGGCTGTATTGTTCTTCTGCTGTTTTCAAATGGAGGAATACGCTTTAAGGCATCAATGATGATGTTAGAATCATTAACCAGTATGACATTAGCATACTTCCCCATTAACTCTACATAAAGATCAAGATACTCCAAATCACCAATGGCATTATGATGACGGATATGCATTGTACACCATCTGTCTAAGCCAGCCTGTTTGATTGTTTCAATGACACTTCCTTCCAGATACTTTCTTAATACCATGACAAAGTTGCCTGGTTCAGAAGGAGTCGGATATGATCTTTTCGTGATTAAAAGACGGTTATAAACAGAATGCGTGGATATCAGCAACTGTTCTTTACCATTAGAATCATGTATCTGAAACAGTACTTCTGTAGAAGAAATCTGCCATATTTTCTGTATCCGCATGGGCAGGCGCATATCTAACTGCGGAATGATTTTATGTAATAAAATACCATCTAATGCCATATGTTTTACCTGTATGTGAAACTGATTATACCATGATTGACGAAAGTACAGATAAAGGGTAATCTTACACATGGAGGATATACAATGGCTAAGAAGGGGTTACTAATTGTATTAAGCGGTCCATCCGGTGTAGGAAAAGGAACCATTTTAAAAGAGTTCATTCATGATCCTGACCTGAAACTTGCGTATTCTGTTTCTTTAACAACAAGAAAACAGCGCCCGGGAGAAGTAGATGGCGTCAACTATCATTTTGTTTCCAGAGAAGAATTTGAACGTGCAAGAGACAATGGTGAACTGCTGGAATGGGCTGAATTTGTCGGCAACTATTACGGTACACCAGTTGCGGAAGTAGAAAAGCTCCGTAATGAAGGCAAGAATGTCATCCTGGAAATTGAAGTACAGGGATGCCAGCAGGTCAGAGCGAAGGTCAAGGATGCTTTGACAATCTTCATTGTTCCACCGAACATGGAAGAGCTGGAAAAGAGAATCCGTGGCAGAGCTACAGAACCAGAGGAGATCATTCAGGAAAGACTTGCCAAGGCTTCCCGTGAAATGGAAATGATCGGTCAGTACAAGTACGTTGTATGTAATGATGATCCAAAGTTAGCGGCTGATATCATTCGTGTTATCATTCACCGCTACATGGACGCAAATATTTAAACCTGATACCTGTTTATAAAAAACAGGTATTTTTTTGTACATTCCGACATATATGTACAAAACATTTCATGTAAGAGCTTGCGTAAACGCTTACATACTGTTACGATGGAAACCAGAAAGATAAAACGGGTTTCCAAAATGGATAAAGAAGATGAAATACTGCAGTGTGCAGCTGAAGAATTCCGTAAGCAGGGATTGAAATTTACGATGAATGATATTGCCAAAGACCTGCATATGGCCAAGAAGACAATCTATACATTCTATGCGTCCAAAGAAGAAATGTTGAATGCAATGATTGATACAGGCTATAAGGAAATTCAGAAAAACAAGCAGGATATCATCGCATCAGATCTTCCTTATGATGAAAAAGTAAAAGAAGTCATGATTGCTATGCCTAAGCAGTTTGAAGTATTTGACTTCCGCATGCTTTCTGGTCTTCATGAAAAATATCCAAAAGTCTATAAGAACTTACAGAGACAATTGGAAAACAATTGGGAACCTGTCATTCAGTTACTTGAAACAGGGATGAAAGAGCACAAGATACGTTCTATTTCTATTCCTGTATTAAGACAGATGATTACCGCTTCATTTGAAAGCTTTCTTTCTACAGATCATCTGAAACAGGAAGGAATTACATATCGGGATGCGTGTCTTGCAATGATGGATATTGTTATGAATGGCATAACGGAGGACAGAGATGAAAATCATAGATAATGAATGGGAATTTACAAGTAAATGGTCAAAAGAATTCCTGCATGGCGGTAAGGCAGAAGAGATTGTCCGTATTCCTCATACGGTAAAGGAAATGCCTTTGCATGATGCAGATCCTGATTCGTATCAGATGGTATGCGGATATCGCAGGAAACTGAGATTCAATACTGAGGATAAAGGGAAAAGACATTTCCTGATCTTTGATGGGGCAGCGCATATCGCTACAATATATTTCAATGGGAAAGAATTACTGACGCATAGAAATGGATACACAGCCTTTAAAGCAGAGATAACGGATCTGATTGATTATGACAATGAGAATACCGTTGTTGTAAAGCTTGACACAACGGAAAACAGCTGTGTTCCTCCATTTGGATATGTCATTGATTACCTGACATATGGAGGAATCTACAGAGATGTAAAGCTTGATACAAGACCATCTGCTCTGATCAGAGATACTTACATTACTACACCCGATCTGCATACAGCTGAAGTACAGCTTACATACGATGGCATTCAGGGTGATGAAAATGTTCTTCTTGAAATAGTGAATGATAAGGAACAGGTTATCGCAAAGAAAACAGTAAAGTCATCAGAACGTATTGTTACAATCCCTTGTGAGTCTGTTAAACCATGGTCTCCAGAACATCCAAATCTTTATACTCTTGTCATTCGTCTGTTGGGTAAGGAAGAAGATATACAGAAATATACATTTGGTTTCAGAACTATTGAAACAGATGAAAACAATATTCTCTTAAACGGCAAGCCTTACTTTATCAGAGGTTTAAACCGACATCAGTGCTATCCATATGTGGGCTATGCAGCACCTGCAGGCATGCAGGTAGAAGATGCGAGAATCCTAAAGGAAGAATTAAAAGTTAATGCAGTAAGAACATCACATTATCCGCAATCACAGTATTTCATCGATGCATGTGACAGATTAGGCTTGTTAGTCTTTACGGAAATACCGGGTTGGCAGCATCTTGGTGATGAAGCATGGAAGAAACAGGCAGTAGAAAATACCAAGGAAATGGTTCTGCAATATCGTAATCATCCTTCCATATTCTTATGGGGCGTTCGTATTAATGAATCCTTGGATGATGATGCCTTATACAGAGCTACCAATGAAATGGCACACAGGCTTGATCCAAGTAGACCTACATCCGGTGTCCGTTATCTTGAAAAGAGCAGTTTATTAGAAGATGTGTATGGATATAATGATTTCTCCCATACTGGTAAGAATCCTGGATGCAAAGAAAAGAAAGATGTTGTAAAGAAAGAAGATCTGAAGAAGCCGTTATTAATAACGGAAGCCAATGGACACATGTTTCCAACAAAAGCTTCTGACCGTATGGAAAGAAGACAGGAACATGCATTGCGTCATGCAAGAGTCATGAATGATGCAATGGCAGATCATGAACATGCTGGTGTTTTCCAATGGTGCATGTTTGACTACCAGACGCATAAGGATTTCGGCAGTGGAGACAGAATGTGCTATCACGGTGTCATGGATTTCTTCCGCAATCCAAAATTAGCCGCATCAGTTTATGCTTCACAATCTGATGATACAGCAGTTCTGGAAGTAGGAAGTTCGATGGATATCGGTGATTATGATGGCGGCCACCTTGATACAGTCTGGGCATTTACAAATGCGGATGAAGTCAGACTGTATAAGAATGATGAATTTGTGAAGAGCTTTAAGGCAGATGAAAGATTCTCAGCGATGAATCATGGCCCTGTAAAGATCGATGATACAATCGGTGAACTGCTCAAGAGTAAGGAAGGATTGAGCGGTAATCAGGAACAGTTGGTTCACGAAGCATTGTTATCTGCCCAGAAATATGGATTGGCAGATATGCCGAAGAAAGATGTATTGAAGCTTGGCTGGTGCATGCTGAGATATCATATGCAGTATTCCGAAGGTGTTGATCTTTATGGAAAATATGTAGGCGGCTGGGGAGGAGGCTCTACAGCCTGGAAATTTGAAGCTGTTAAGGATGGCAAGGTTATTAAAACCGTTATCCGCACCCCTGATACAAAGCGTCATCTTGAAGTAAAGGCTTCTCATACCGAATTAAAAGAAGGCGATACATGGGATATGGCATCTTTCAGAATCAGGGAATTAGATTCCTATGATAATCTTGTCTCTTATGCCCAGGATCCGGTTCAGATTACAACAAGTGGTCCAATTGAATTAATCGGTCCGGATATTGTAACCCTGGAAGGCGGCATGAGCGGCACTTATGTACGTACAACCGGTCAGGTTGGAAAAGCATCTGTTACATTCCATACGTCTGTTACGGAAGATGTAGAAATTCCGTTAATCATCAGATTATAAAGAAAGGAAATCATCATGAAATTCAGTAAAAAACAAACAGCAGCTTATGGCATTGGGGCTGTAGGCAAAGACATGGTGTATGCCTTATCATCCGGCTATGTCATGTACTACTATCAGGACGTTCTGGGCATTGATGCGGCCTTTATCGGTCTCATTCTTCTGATTGCCAGAATCTTCGATGCGGCAAACGATCCGTTTATGGGTATCATCGTAGCCAAGACTAAGTCCAGGTGGGGCAAGTTCAGACCATGGATCTTCTCTGGTACGATTCTGAATGCCTTTGTATTGTATGCCTTGTTCTCCGCTTCACATTTTACCGGAACAGGTTTAAAGGTATTCTTTGCGGTTATTTATATCCTCTGGGGTGTTACCTATACAATGATGGATATTCCATTCTGGTCCATCATTCCGGCAGTTACGCATGAGCCTAAGGACAGAGAAACAATGTCTGTTGTTGGCAGAACGTGTGCTGGTGTGGGTAATGCACTGATCACTATCTTTGCAATGCCGGTTGTACAGGCAATTGGCGGCGGCAACACCGCTGTTGCGGAAATTAAGGGATTCTCTGTACTTGCCTTGATCGTCGCTGTATTGTTTGCCATCTTTGAAACAATCACTGTTGTAGCATTAAAAGAAGAAAAGACTGAATCTGAAGAATTAAAGGAACAGGAAAACGACGCAGCCAATATGCATGTCAAGGACATGTTCAAGGCATTGTTCCATAATGATCAGGCATTAGTAGTAGTTATATGCATTATTCTGATTAATACTGCTCTTTATATTACTTCTAACTTATTAATTTACTTCTTCAAATATGACGTCAGCGGTAGTAATTGGGCTGCCAATCAGTCCCTGTTTAATGCGGTAGGTGGAGCTGGCCAGATCCTTGGCATGATGGCCATCTATCCTCTGCTCAGAAAGAAGTTATCCAACCATTCTATTTTCAAATTATGCCTTGCACTGGAAATCATCGGATATGCATTGATTCTTACAGCATGCTATACAGGTTTATCTACAAACATGATTGTCATATGCATATGTGGATTGTTTGTATTTGTCTCTAATGGTATCTTAACCGTATTAACAACTGTTTATCTTTCTGCTTCAGTAGACTATGGCGAATTAAAGACCGGTAAGAGAGAAGAATCCGTTATCTTCTCCATGCAGACATTTGTTGTAAAAGCTGCTTCAGGATTTGCTGTATTCTTAGCTGGTGTTGGTCTGGATCTGATTCACTTTACCGGATCTTCTTCTACTTCAGAAAGTGCAAAGATTGTAAAGCAGTCTGCTTCTACAATCACCGGTTTAAGATTATTAATGACCATCATTCCGATTATTCTTCTGATCATTGCGATGTTTGTCTTCAGAAACAAGTTCAAGATGACAGATCAAAAGATTGAGGAAATGAATGAAGAACTGAAAGTAAAGCATGGAGAAAACCAGGATGCTGCTGAACTGGAACATTAGAAGTGACAAGTCAGAAATACTGGATAGCGAAGAATTAAAAGCAGGTAAAAATCATATTGTTGTTTCCCTGCCGGATGATTCTGAATTGAAACGTGTTCATTCTACGGTATCTGTTGAGATAAATCCTGATGAAAAGATCTTCATGAATGGATATCAGACCTGGACTGTTTCACCCGAGTATTCCATACATGACCGTATCAGGGGTATTCATAAGATTCCAAAGAAGTTAATTGATGTATATTCTTTTGACCGGTATGGTGACTATCACTTTGTGAATTATCCATATAAGAAAGGTATCACCCATGGCTTCAGCTGGTGTTATTTCCGCAAGGGTAACAATTACCGTTTATTTGCCTCATTAGATGAAACACCAGGCTATACGATGTTTCAATATGATGCTGGCAGGCAGGTATTAAGCATAGACAGGGATTGTGAAGGATTACATGTATCCGGAAAGTATCATGCCTTTGATCTTTTTTATGCTGAAGGTAATGAGCAGGAAGTATTTGATGCATGGTTTGATGCATTAAATATCCATCCTCCTGTTACAGAAAAACTGTATGGCTATTCTTCCTGGTATAACCGTTATCAGGATATCAATGAAGCTTCCATTGGGGAAGATCTGCAGGGCTGTACAAAGTTATTTGAAAAGGGAGACTTATTTCAGATAGATGATGGCTGGGAACCTTATGTAGGAGATTGGTTAGAAGCAGATCATACTAAATTTCCATCTGGAATGAAGGCAGTGGCAGATAAGATTCACAAAGCTGGTTTCAAGGCAGGATTATGGTTAGCTCCGTTTGTCGCAGAAGAGAAATCACAGTTGTATCAGAATCATCAGGACTGGTTTTTAAAGGTAAATGGTGATAACTGGAAACTTGGCTGTAACTGGTCAGGATTCTATTCCCTGGATATTGATAATCCTGAGGTTACAGATTATGTAAAGAAGTCTTTAAAAAGAGTTCATGATGAATGGGGATTTGATCTTGTAAAGCTGGATTTCCTCTATGGTGCAGCACCATTTGGAAACAGGCATGAAACACGTGCATGCCGTATGCTCCGGGCTATGAAGATGATAAGAGAAGATTGCGGGGATATGCAGATATTAGGCTGTGGTGTACCAGTGATGCCTGCCTTTGGATATGTTGACTATTGCCGTATATCCTGTGATGTGTCATTAGATTGGGATGATGTATGGTATATGCATTCTTTCCACAGAGAACGTACGTCTACCAGGAATGCCATAACCAATATTGTGACAAGAAGAGAATTAAATGGCAGGGCATATGGATCTGATCCGGATGTATTCTTCTTAAGAGACAATAATATTAAACTGAATGACAGGCAGAAAGATGATCTTGCCATGCTGGATGCATTGCTTGGAAATGTATTCTTAACATCTGATAATCCTGGTTCCTATACTTCAAAGATGACTGCCAGATATGAGTATTACCGCAGAATGTCACATGCAAAAGTACTGCATGTATCTGTTCATGATGGCATTCATATAACCTATGAATTAAATGGCAGAAAGAATACATGTCATTTGTTTGAAAGATGAGAGATTTATGTTTCTCATCTTTTTTGGATGGTACAATCAATAACAGAGGTTTTTACATATATGAACATTAAAATGATTGCATGTGACATCGATGGGACACTAGTTCCAAAGGGCGCATCCGGCATGATGCCATTAACAAGAGAAATGTTAGAAAGAGTACATAAGGAAGGTATCCTTTTCGGGATTGCCTCAGGAAGACCGGCAGATGAAAAGATGAAGAAAAGAAGGTTAGAGTGGAAGCTTGATTTTGACTTTGATTTCATGATTGGTATGAATGGCGGTCAGTTATGGGACAGGTTTCATGAAGGTGTACAGCAGTTTCACCCATTATCAACAGGTACCATGCATGAGATTCTGGATCTGATGCGTCCATTTCATCTGATCGCATCAATCTATGAAGGGGATCATGCGGTCGCAACCGGTATAGATCACTTACAGGTAGCTTCCATTGAAAGAAACCAGACGCGTTTTATTGATACGCATGGTGATGAAGACAGATTATGTGCAGCCCCAGCTAATAAGATCTTATTCCGCTATGATGATCATGAAAAAGAGATGCTTGCCTGGATTAAAGATCATCCATCTGATAAATACCAGGCAGTCATTACGTATCCTGGTTTAATCGAGTTTCAGGACCCAAGAGTAAATAAAGGTCTGGCACTAAGAAAATGTGCCCAGCAGAATCATATTTCTATTGAAGATGTCATGGCATTTGGAGATATGGACAATGATAAGGAAATGCTGAAAGATGCAGGAACCGGTGTATGTCTTGTGAATGGCAGTGCGGAGACAAAAAAGTGTGCAGATGTCATAACCGATTATCCGGTTACAGAAGATGGAGTAGGGCATTATCTGAAAGATTATGTATTTAAACAATAAATCCGGAGAATATCCGGATTTTTTGGTGACATTTGGTAACAAGAATATAAAAAAAGCGCATTTTCATGCGCTTTTTAGCAAGAAGCTAATTACCTGTTGTAATATTCGACAACGAGAGCTTCATTGATTTCCTGATTGAGTTCAGATCTTTCAGGAAGTCTTACATAAGTACCTTTCTTGTTGTCTTTGTCTACATCAACGAATGCTGGTGTAGATACAGTAGCCTCAAGCGCTTCATTGATAACTGCAAAGTTCTTTGCGTTATCACGTACAGAGATTACCTGACCTGGCTTGATCTCAGCACTTGGGATATCGACTTTCTTGCCATCAACAGCAATGTGTCCATGATTGACTAACTGTCTTGCAGCTTTACGTGTTCTTGCAAAACCCATTCTGTAAACCAGATTGTCCAGTCTGCTTTCGAGTAACTGCAGGAAGTTTACACCAGCCATGCCATCCATCTTGGATGCCTTCTGGAATAAATTTGCAAACTGTCTCTCATTCAGACCATACATGTTACGGACTCTCTGCTTCTCACGAAGCTGTGTTCCATAACCACTGAGTTTAACGCGCTTAGTTGGACCATGCTGTCCAGGAGCATACTGTCTCTTCTTCAGCTCCTCGCCTGTTTCTAATACGGAGAAGCTTAAGCGTCTGGACTTCTTCCAAACAGGACCTGTGTAACGTGCCATGTGTTATTTCCTCCTTATGACATTGGCGAAACAACAACAGGTACAGATCATCAATGCGGAGTGTTGCTATAGGATGGTTCACCGGAAGCAGCCCGGCTACTGCATCAGCAGATATACTGTTAGCAACGCTTGGCGCATGACTCTGCATGCTGCTATTATTTGACGCGTAGAAAATTATAGACTTGCCTGTCTCAACAGTCAATAAAAAAGGTTAAAATCATGCATAAATATGCAATGAATCTATAATATTCCGATGTTAGCATCATGAACAGACCATACACAGAACACATAGTTCTGTGTTAAGATTACTAGGTAGATTTCGAGGTAGGATCATATGAGTCAATTTCTGAGTATTATCTCTGATATAAGAGTTGTTATTGGAATAGCTGTTCTTGTTCTTTTCTTAACCGTATGGCTGATTGTAGAAAAAAGCAGAACTAAAAAATATCGTAAGGAATTAGAAGGATTAGAAAAACGGTATAATGATATAAAGAGTGTACCTTTGTCCTTTAAGATGAATAAAGCTGCCGCAATTGCAAGGGTAGATCAGAGTGAAAGCGAAAAGGTGAATAAGGTCAAGGAATCTTTTGACCGTACCCAGGCTTCCATTAAAAAGATATCTGATCAGCTTGGGGATTGTGAAGACAGCATTCTTTCAGGCAAGCTAAGAAAAGCAGACAAGATCATGACGGATCTGGAGTCTGATATCTCATTAACTGAAAAAAGTGTAGAAGATCTGAATCATAATCTGGATGGCTTGTTAAGCAAGGAAACACAACAGCGTCAGGAAGTCACAAACCTGAAGAATCGTTTCCGTGCCTTAAAGAGTCAGGCTCAGGAAAACTCCAGTCGTCTTTCCTATAACTGGAATGCAGTGGAACAGAAGATTACAGATACAGAAAAGATGTTCTCTACCTTTGAAGAATGGATGTACTCTTCTGACTTTGACAGAGCTAATGATGAACTGGATTCTATCCGTACTTCCATGAATGAACTGGAAGATATGATTGATACAATGCCGCAATTGCTGGAAGACGCAAGAGGGGTTGTACCGAATCTTCTTGAACAGGTACGAAAAGAATATCTGCATGATAAGAACCGTGGTGTCTATCTAAAACATCTTGATATTGATAAGAATCTGAACATGATTACAGAAACTCTGAATGAGGATCTGAATCAGTTGAAAAACGGTTCTCAGGAAGGTGTCAGAGAGCATCTTGAAACATATAAGAGCAGACTTCTGCAGATGGAAACATCTATTAAGACAGAAGGCAGTGCTTATGATGAGATGCGCAGTCTGACTAAGGAAACAGATAAGCTTGTCGCAGAAGCAAATGACAATGCCCGTTATATTAAGAATGCTTACAATACAAAGGGTGACAAGTATGGATTGAAATCCATGACAGATGAAATCTCTGCTTTATTCAATGAATTACAGGATCTCAATAAGAGAAAACCTAAGGTATTTGAAACAGTCAGAGCTTATAATTCACCTGCTTCACGCGTATTAACAGAATTGAATGATCTGAATCAGAAGTATGATTCCTGCAATGATAAATTACAGGAGATCAGAAAGAAGATTGAAGGAGCTACTGGTGATGAAGACAGGGCCAGAAAACAGCTTGTCAAGCTTGAAATCATCATGAATCAGATGCAGGTCAAGATCCGTAAGTATAAGCTTCCTAACATATCTGAGAAGTATGAGAATGATATGTCCCGTGCTAATGAATATCTGCACTCTCTGCAGGATCTGATGGAACAGAAACCTCTGAATATGCAGTTATTACAGGCAACCTTACAGGAAGCACTGGATTTCATCTATAAGCTTTATAACAATGTCAATAATGTAGTAGGTACAGTTGTCATGGTTGAAAATACAATCGTATTTGGCAACCGGTATCGTTCAACCTATGCGGATATTGATTCAGAATTAACACGTTCTGAGTTATGTTTCCGTAATGGTGAATATACACAGGCATTGACGATTGCCATTGCGACGATTGAGAAGATCCATCCAGGCAATTATGAAAGCATGATTAAGGAGAATGCAAAAGGTGCAGAATAGAATCTATTTTGATAACGCCAGTACAACCAATATCAATCCTGATGTGCTGAAGACTTATGAGCATCTTCTGGAAACATATTATGTTAATTCAGAATCTTTATATGAAGAAGGTACAGAAGTCTATCGTATGATGGAAAAAGCCCGGGGAGCAATCGCCGGGCTTTTGGGAGTACATCCGGCTGATATTATCTTTACTTCCGGCTCTTCTGAATCCAACTCATCCGCTATTAAGGGTGTATGCTTTGCCCAGAAGAATAAGAAACATATTATTACTACCAATGTTGAACATTCCTCTATCCTGAATGCCTGTGCACAGATGCATGATGTATTCGGATACCGTATTACATATCTGCCTGTAGATAATACTGGTAAAGTACATGTAGAAGATCTGAAGAATGCGCTGGATAAAGATACAGCATTAGTATCTATCATGTATGTCAATAATGAATCCGGGGCGATTAATCCGATTCCTGAGATCGCTGAGATTGTTAAGAAACATTCTCATGCCTATCTCCATGTAGACTTAACCCAGGCTGTTGGTAAAGTTCCGTTAGATATGACCAATATTGATTTGGCTTCGATTAGTGCCCATAAGTTAGAAGGAGTCAAGGGAAGTGGTATATTAGTCAGGAAGACATTTGTACCGTTTATTCCGTTAATCAATGGTGGTGAACAGGAATATGGCTTACGTGGTGGCACAAGCAATGCGCCGGCGGATATGGTCTTTGCCAAAACTCTGAGATTAGTACTCGAAAATGGCGCAAAGTATCATGACTATGTCAAAAAGATGAGTGATCATCTCAAGGAAGGATTGAAAGCTATTGATGGTGTAGAAATCAATTCACCAGAGGATGCTGTTCCTAACACAATTAATTTCAGTTATGAAAAGATACCTAGTGAAGTGATGCAGAACGCCCTCAATGAAAGAGGCTTTATGGTCAGCGCACGCAGTACATGTGCATCCCGTTCAGATGATCCAAGCTATGTATTAACAGCTATGGGTTTCTCGTCAAAGCGGGCAAGTTCGTGCATCAGAGTGTCACTTTCCTATCACAATACAATGGATGAAACAGACCGCTTTCTGAAGGCATTAAAGGAGATTATTTCACAATATGGTTAAATACGATACAGTACTGATACGTTATGGTGAATTATCCACCAAGGGTAAAAACCGCAAGGATTTTATCAAAAGACTGCATCATAATATCCGTTATATGTTCCGTGACTGGACTGATCTTGAATATACAAGAACATATGACCGTATCTATATCAAAATCTTTGATCATGATCCTGAAGAGATTACAAGAAGATTAAAGAGAGTCTTTGGTATTTCTTCTTTCTCATTTACCGAGAAGGTTTCTACAGACATTGAAACAATTGAAAAGACATGTCTCAGAATTGCCGAAGAATCTGGTAAGCATACTTTCAAGATCATTACCAAAAGACACGATAAGACATATCCAATGCATTCAGATGCCGTTAATCGTGATGTAGCAGGTGTGATATTAAAGAATACGGATCTTAAGGTCGATGTTCATAATCCCGAGCTTCCTATCCGCATTGAAATTCATAGTGATGCGGCTTATATTACCGGTAATAAGATTCAGGGTGCAGGCGGTTATCCGGCTGGTATCAATGGTAAAGTGCTTCTGATGCTTTCAGGTGGTATTGATTCACCTGTCGCAGCGTATGAATTAATGAAGCGTGGCTTACAGGTAGAGGCAGTGCATTTTGCTTCACCTCCATATACAAGTGATAATGCAAAGCATAAGGTGCTTCAGTTAGCATCCATGGCTTCTGCTTATCAGGGTCATATGAAGGTCCATATCATCAATTTTACCGACCTTCAGTTACATATTTATAAAACAGCAGGGGATCCTTATGCCGTAACCTTAATGCGCCGCATGATGTTCAGACTTGCGGACAGAATTGCAAAAGAAAACGGATGTCTTGCGATTGGTACAGGCGAATCTGTAGGCCAGGTAGCTTCACAGACATTGGAGTCTATGGCCGTTATCAATGAAGTTACAAAGATGCCGGTATTAAGACCATTGGTATGCTTTGATAAAGTGGAAATCATTGATCTTGCCCGTAAGATCGGCACGTATGAAACAAGTATTCTTCCTTATGAAGACTGCTGTACCATATTCGATCCAAAGAATCCAGTGACAAAACCTTCCCTGGAAAAATGTGAGACGTTTGAATCAAGATTTGATTATCAGAAACTTATTGATGAGGCATTGGAAAAGGAAGAAACCGTTACGGTCACACCAGAAGAAGAAAATGAGGATTTCCTGTAAGGAGTGCATATGAGCAGACATAATGAAAAAAACAGACAGGTCTTTGAAGACTCCATGGATGGATGTGAAGCAATGAATGAAGAAGATTTCCGTATTGCGATGAATAAGACAGTAGTTAATGTAGAGCTGGATAATGATTACAGTACGAATCAGAAACTGAAGATCTATGCGGCTATGCAGGACTTGACGAACTGTCTTGAAAAAGACCGTCGTAAATATGTACGGAAAGTCTTAAGACTTCTGTAATTTTCATTGACTTTACAGTTCCATAAAGGTAATATATCTACGTTATCAGCCCTCTTGAATGAGGTCTGTAACCGCACGGAAAAGGGTAAAGTACAGCAATGTCCCCTCTACGGCGCGTCTTATGATAAATGTCAGGAGGTGTAAAAATGTACGCAGTTATCGAGACAGGTGGAAAGCAGCTCAAGGTTGAAGCTGGCCAGGATATCTTTGTTGAAAAGCTCAACGCAGAACCAGGTGATGAGGTAGTATTTGACAAGGTAGTCCTTCTTTCAAATGATGGCACAAAGATCGGAACACCATATGTTGAAGGTGCAAAGGTCACAGCCAAGGTAGTAAAACAGGGCAAGGACAAGAAGATCAGAATCTTCATGTACAAGGCTAAGAAGGGATCTACACACCACAGACAGGGTCACCGTCAGCCATATACAAAGCTGACTGTTGAATCCATCAAGGGTTAACATGATTTGGATCACCGTTACACGTACAGAAGATCATATCAGTTGTCTTGAAATAAAGGGTCATGCAGGATCTGATGACTATGGACATGATTTGGTCTGTGCTGTTGTCAGCGGGATCGCAGTAGGAATGGCAAATGCAGCAGATCAGCTGTTAAGGGAAGATGACATTATCGTTGATGAAGGATATGTCAGAATTCATATCCAGAAGCCTGATGATAAATCAGATCTGATTATGAAGACAGGATTGATCGAACTGCAGACTGCCGCAGAAGTAAATCAGGATTATATAAGAATAACGGAGGTGTAAAATACTATGAAGTTCACACTGAATATGCAGTTGTTTGCATCTAAGAAAGGTGTATCTTCCACAAAGAACGGAAGAGATTCTGCAGGAAGAAGATTAGGTGCCAAGAAGGCAGATGGCGAATTCACAAACTGTGGTTCTATCATCTATCGTCAGAGAGGCACAAAGATTATGCCTGGCAAGAATGTTAAGCGTGCAGGAGATGATACTCTGTTCGCTACAGCTGCTGGTATTGTCAGATATGAGCGTCTCGGCAGAGATAAGAAACAGGTTTCTGTTTATCCTGAAGAGGCTTAAGCTTATAATTTTCGCTCCTGATTTCATCAGGGGCTTTTTTTGGAAAGGAGTATGCAATGATTGATTTTATCCGCATGCATGTTAAAGCAGGCGATGGCGGCCGTGGTATTGTCGCGTGGCGCCGTGAAAAGTTCTATCCAAATGGCGGACCAGCCGGCGGTGATGGCGGTAAAGGCGGTGACATATGGTTTGCGGTAGATACCAATGAAACCACACTTACCAAGCTGCGCTTTACAAAGTCTGTAAAAGCAGGTAATGGTGCACCTGGTCTGATTAAGAAAATGCATGGTAAATCCGGGGATGATGTCATTGTGCATGTTCCCCCTGGAACAATGATACGTAACGCAGCAAATGGGGATCTTTTGGCTGATTTAACAAAACCAAACCAGAAGGTATTGATTGCCCATGGCGGTAAAGGCGGCTTAGGCAATTACCATTTTGCCAGTGCCAGAAATGATGCGCCAGAATACGCTCAGCCTGGTGAAATTGGTGAAAGTCTGGATCTGAATATTGAATTAAGATTACTAGCAGATGCGGGATTAATTGGTTTTCCTTCGGTAGGAAAATCCACCATTCTTTCTATTGTGACTAGAGCAAAGCCAGAGATAGCAGCTTATCCATTTACAACCATTGAACCGAATATCGGGGTTGTAGATATTGATGACAGTCATGGTTTTGTCCTGGCTGATATGCCTGGTTTAATTGAAGGCGCAGCTGATGGCAAGGGACTTGGTGATGAATTTTTAAGACATATCAAAAGATGCCGTGTTTTGATTCATGTCGTAGACATGTCTGGTGAAGCAGGAGATCCTTCTGAATGCTATGAAATCATCAATAAAGAGCTGGCCAGATATGATGAGGAACTCGAGAAGAAGCCTCAGATTGTCGTAGCCAATAAGATGGATGATGAGATAGCTTCTTTATATCTGGATGAATTTAAAAAGAAACATCCTGGTTTAAAGGTTTATGAAGTTTCTGCTTTGGAACATAAAGGCTTGAAAGAAGTTCTCTATGCGGCTATGGATGCCATCACGGAAGCTAAGAAACAGGAAGAAGAGAATGCAGAACCGGCTGAAGAAACAGTCGTTTACCGCTATGAACCAAAGCGTCCTGATTTCTATGTGAAGAAAGATGCACCTAACAGATGGAAGATTGTATCTCAGAAGGTGGATAATCTTTGTGATCAGTATGATCTGTATGATCCGGATCAGGCTTATCAGTTTGCCTTGTTATTAGACAAGATGGGTGTCGATAAGGCATTGCGTGAAGCAGGTGCCAAAAATGGTGATCAGGTTATTGTGAATAATTACATCCTTGATTTCAAGGATTAGGAAGGTTTGTCATGATTGCTTTTATCAATGGTACCGTAGCATCTTACACATCTACCAGTGTTGTCATAGATCATGATGGCATGGGGTGGGAAATAGCTTATCCTCATACATCTTCTCTTTCCTTAAATCAGGAAGTAAGAATTTATACCTATCTTCATATAACCGATAATGACATGAGTCTCTTTGGCTTTGAAAGTGAAGCAGAAAAAGAATTATTTATCAGACTGATATCGGTAAAGGGTTTAGGTCCTAAGACAGCTATGAGCATGTTAACAAGTGCAGGGTATCAGAACATTGTTTCTGCTATAGAAAAGGGAGATGTATCTGCATTAAAGAAAATGCCTGGTATTGGCGCAAGATCTGCTTCCCAGATTGTTCTGGATTTAAAAGGAAAGCTTGTGACAACCGAAGCATCTACTGCCAAATCTTCGAATACCGAACAGTATCCGGCTGAGATCCGTGATGCATTAGAAGGACTTAAGAACCTTGGATATAAGGGAAATGAGTTAACCTCTGCGGCATCCTATATGAATCAGAAACCGGGTTTGACTACCGAGGCATATCTGAAGATGGGTTTACAGTATCTTCTTAAACAGAAAATCGGAGGATAGTGCATGAATGATGATGAAAGACTGATGTCTGCCGTGGCAGAAGAAGGCGATGATGAAGAAACCATCCGTCCGAAATATCTGAAAGACTATGTTGGACAGGATACCTTAAAGGAAAATCTGAAAATCTATATTCAGGCTGCCTTACAGAGAAATGAACCTCTGGATCATGTTCTTCTCTATGGACCGCCTGGTTTAGGTAAAACGACATTAGCTTACATCATGGCTAATGAAATGCATGCCAATATCCGTGTAACAACCGGGCCTTCTATCTCCAAGCCAGGTGATCTTGCCAGTCTTTTAAGTGTATTGGAACCAGGTGATGTTCTGTTTATTGATGAAATTCACAGACTTCCTAAAGTTGTAGAAGAAGTACTGTATCCGGCTATGGAAGATTTTGAACTCGATGTTATGGTCGGTGGTGAAAATGGACAGGGTGGACGCAGCGTAAGACTGGATTTACCGCCATTTACATTAGTTGGTGCTACAACAAGAGCTGGTGATTTATCCTCTCCTTTAAGAGACAGATTCGGTATCATATCAAAGTTAGAGTATTACACAGATGATCAGCTTGGCAGTATTATTTCCCGTACCGCAAGAGTACTGAATGTGAAGATTGATGATGATGCAGTGATGGAAATTGCCAGACGTTCCCGTGGCACACCACGTATTGCCAATCGTCTGTTACGAAGAATCCGTGACTTTGCCCAGGTATTGAATGATGGTGTCATTTCCCGCAAGATTGCGGATGATTCTCTGAATCGTCTGCATGTCGACTCACTGGGTCTTGATGAAGTAGATATCCGTTATCTGAAGGGTATTATTGAAAGATTCCATGGTGGTCCGGTAGGATTAGATGCCTTAGCGAACAGCATCTCGGAAGAGACAACAACACTTGAGGATGTCTATGAGCCATATCTGATTCAGATTGGCTTTGTCAACCGTACTACAAGAGGCAGGGTTGTTACGGAAAAGGCATATGAGCATTTAGGTATTACGCATCCAGGAAGATTATTCTGAAAGAATACTTCTGTCTGGAATGCTGTTTTGTAAAAGAGAAGTGGGGGGGTTACAAGCACCCCACTTTTTGCGTCTTCATAGGTAAAGATAACCGTCTGACTGTTATGAATTTCACTTTGTGGATAACCAGCTTTTTCTGCCAGTATGACTAAATGAAAGTTACCATCTTCTTTATGATAAATTCCGGCAAGATACATAGGCTTTGAAGGTGTCGCAAATGTATATTTTACATGCGGATTCTTTGAACATTCATTCCAATATTTTGTTAAAGCATATTCAACAGGATGCACATCAAAAAGAGAAATCTTTTCATACTGTTCCGGTTTCATTGACTTTTGTGCCAGCTGAATCTATTGCTTTATTTTTGTATCTTTTCCATTGAAAAAGAGATATCTTCCACACATGATATTTTTATTATATGCGTGTTTCATGCCTGTTGTATAATACAACCGATGGACAAAAGGGGAACTGAGGCAAAAAGAAAGAATATTAAAAGACAGGCAGTATTTCTTCTGTTAACTATGCTGATATATATGCTTGTCTATTTTATATGTGTGGGGATTGTGGCGATCGTTGATATGGTTGTATCAGTGAATCCGTATGTAAAGTTAATCTGTTATATAGCATTCTTCTTTGTTTCACGTTTTTTCACGATCCGGATTATGCATTTAGATAGAATTAAGAATTTTCTTGCGTCATTTTGATTTGAATTATAGCGCTATATCGCTATAATTGTATCAGCGATGAGCGGAAGCAGTAATTTAATGAATTCTGTTAAAGAGAGTCTGTGACTGGTGCGATCAGATACAGAAACATGAATGAAGTCGTCCGTGAGCTTTGTTCCTGAAAAGAGTAGGGAATGACGTTATGCACGTTACGCATTTGAGAAGCAAGCAAAGGTGGTACCACGTTGGATCCTGACGTCCTGTGCATTCAGGGCGTTTTTTATTTGTTAAGGAGAGAGGAAATGAAAAAGAATCTTGCACAGAAGTATGATCATAAAGCCGTGGAAGACGGTATGTATGATGGCTGGGTGAAGAATGGATACTTCACTGCCGGTGATAAGACAAAACAGCCTTATACGATAGTTATTCCACCACCAAATGTCACAGGTATCCTGCATATCGGACATGCATGGGATAACACACTGCAGGATATTATAGCTCGCTATAAGCGTATGGAAGGCTATGACATGCTGTATTTACCAGGTATGGACCATGCCGGTATTGCGACCCAGGCAAAGGTGGATGCACGTTTGAAGTCTGAAGGTGTATCCAGATATGACATTGGCCGTGACAAATTTATGGAAAGAGCCTGGGAGTGGAAAGAAGAGTACGCTTCTACCATCCGTAAGCAATGGGCAAAGCTTGGTAATTCACTGGATTATTCAAAAGAAAGATTTACGATGGATGAAGGCTTTAACAAGGCTGTCCGTCATGTCTTTGTTACACTGTACAATGAAGGTTTGATCTATCGCGGCTGGCGTATCATCAACTGGGATCCGGAAGCCAAGACAGCTCTTTCCAATATCGAGGTCTACTATCAGGAAGATAAAGGAAAGATGTACTACATGCATTATCATACGGTTGAAGATAATGAACAGTTTGTTGTTGCGACAACAAGACCTGAAACCATGTTTGGTGATGTATGTGTTGTTGTAAACCCGAATGATGATAAGACAAAGCATCTGATTGGCAAGCACTGCATTAATCCTGCTAATGGTGAAGAATTACCGATCATTGGGGATGATTATATCGAAATCGGATTTGGTACAGGCATCATGAAGTGCACGCCTGCCCATGACCCTAACGACTTTGCAATTGCCGAAAGACACAATCTGCCTAAGCCTATCTGCATGAATCCGGATGGAACCATGAATGACTTATGCGGCAGGTATGAAGGTATGGACCGTTATGAGGCAAGAGATGCCTTAGTCAAGCAGTTTGAAGAAGATGGTGTCATGGATCATATTGAAGATATCGTCCATGAAGTAGGTCACTCTGAAAGAACACATTGTGTTGTCGAACCATATCTTTCCCAGCAATGGTTTGTCAGGATGAAGCCATTAGCTGATGATGTTTTAAAGAATCAGAAGGATCCAGATCAGAAGATTAACTTTTATCCGGAAAGATTTGAAAAGACATTCAACCAATGGTTAGAGAATATTGAAGACTGGTGTATCTCCAGACAATTATGGTGGGGACACAGAATTCCGGCATGGTATAACAAAGAGACAGGTGAAACTTATGTAGGAGAAGAGGATCCTAAGGATCCGGAAAACTGGGAACAGGATCCGGATGTTCTGGATACATGGTTCTCTTCTGCTTTATGGCCTTTTGCGACACTTGGCTGGCCAGAAGAGACAGAAGACTACAAGCGTTATTATCCAACCGATGTTCTTGTTACAGGATATGACATTATATTCTTCTGGGTCGCAAGAATGGCATTCCAGGCAAGACATTTCACGCATAACAGACCATTCAGGGATGTTTTGATTCATGGTCTGATCCGTGATGCCAAGGGACGCAAGATGTCCAAGTCACTTGGCAATGGCATTGATCCGATGCAGGTCATTGATGAATATGGTGTTGATGCATTGCGTTTCTTCTTAACAACAAACTCTACACCAGGTCAGGATATGCGCTATATCCCAGAAAAGGTAGAAGCTGCCTGGAACTTTATTAACAAGATCTGGAATGCGTCCAGATTTGTCATCATGAATCTGCCGGATGATTTCAGCAAAGAAGATATTACATTTGAAAATCTCTCTGTATCAGATCTCTGGATCTTGAATAAACTGAATCATGTCATTGATCATGTCAGTGAAAACATGGATAAATATGAGTTTGCCATGGTAGGCAACGAACTGTATTCCTTTGTCTGGAATGACTTCTGTTCCTGGTATGTGGAAATGAGTAAGTCTGCATTGAATTCTGATGATGAAAATGCAAAGAAAGCAGCCCAGTCCACACTGTATGTTGTATTGAACAACATTGTAAGACTCCTGCATCCATTCATGCCGTTTGTTACAGAAGAGATCTATCTGACCTTACCGCATGAAAAGGAATCTATCTGCCTTGAAACATGGCCGAAGCATATTGAAAATCTGCCGGATACAGATCTTGAGGAAATGGAGAGAATTATCTCTGCTATCTCCTGTATCAGAGAAATCAAGAATACAAATGATCTGAAACCATCTGCCTCAATTCATGTCATGTTAAAGGACCTGGATGGCAATACACTGCATGTTGATCCTGCCTTTGCGGCAATCATGCAGAAGATGGCCAAGGCAGAATGGTCTGATCAGTTAGACGGCGATCTTTCTGTAGAAACCATTCATGGTGGCACCATGTATATTCCTTCTGAAGAATTAAGTGATCCTGAAGAAGAGAAGAAAAAGCTTGAAGCTGAAAAGGAACGTCTTGAAAAAGAACTGGATCGTTCTCATCATATGCTTTCCAATAAGGGCTTTATCTCCAAGGCTCCTGAAGCTAAGGTACAGCAGGAAAAGGACAAGCTTGCGGCATATGAAAAACAATATCAGGCTGTTCTCGACAGACTTTCTGTATTGAATAAGTAAATCTCATGCTATAATCTTCACAGGTTAAATCTTGTGAAGATTTTTAATTTTCAAATAGGGAGACAGATTATGAGCAATAAAAATAATAATCATACTTTATTAAAAGTTATCGGTGGTGTTGCCGGAACAGCCGCTGCAGCTTATGGTGGATTCAATTATGTAGTATTCCGCAATGCATTTGATTTACAGCATTCTTCTTTATTCGGTAATGAGGCAGTACGTCAGCTTCATGCCGGCTATGGTGAAAAGAATGAATGGTTTACACACAGTACAAGAGATGATGAGTTCCTGAAGTCTTTTGATGGTCTGAAGTTGCATGCTTTAAGAGTTACGAATCAGCCAGAGACACATAAGTGGATCGTTATGGTTCATGGCATTGGCAGCTACAGCGGAAATCTTCTGGAACAGATGTACCAGGCTGACCAGCATGGGTTCAATGTATTAGCTGTTGATCAGAGAGGCTGCGGCATGAGTGAAGGCAAGTATACGGGCCTGGGCTGGAATGAACACTATGACTTGATCAGCTGGATCAACTACCTTCTGAATATTGATCCGGAAGCCAATATTGCTTTGTATGGCCTTAACAGTGGGGCTGCTGCAGTTATCGATGTGACTGGAGATTACATTCCATCCAATGTCAAGTGTGCTGTTGAAGACGGCGGCTTCTCTGAAATCAAGGATATTCTGTTATATGGCATCAGAAAATACTGTCATATTGATGGCAAGGCATTCTTACCTGGTGTAGATGTACTTGTTAAGCAGTTCCTGCATTTCTCTATCAATGATGTGAGTATGAACCATCAGTTAAAGATGAGCACAACTCCAACTCTGTTTATGCATGGTACAGATGATGATGTCGTTCCAGCCAGCATGCTGTTTGATAATTATTATGCATGTGCTGCTGAGAAAGAATTGTATACAGCCGAAGGAAAAGGATTCAATGAAGCTGATACATCCGAAGATTACTATTCAGTGATGTTTGCTTTCATTGACAAATATATCAAGTAATATAAAGACACGCGAAAGCGTGTTTTTTAGATGAGTTAGTATTTTTATAATTGGGATTTTTCGATGCCTTTCTTGTCTAATGTAAACGGTTGCCTTATAATCAACTTATGTAAATAGGAGGCTGTTGATGGCTAAGAAGTATGTTTATAAGTTTTCCGAAGGAAACGGAACAATGCGCGAACTGCTTGGCGGTAAAGGTGCAAACCTTGCTGAAATGAGCAATCTTGGCATGCCGGTTCCACAGGGATACACGATTACTACAGAAGCATGCGTTAAGTATTACGATGATGATGAGACAATTGCTCCGGAAGTACAGGAACAGATTGACCAGGAGACTGCATGGCTTGAAGAAGCTACAGGCATGAAGCTTGGTGACAAGGAAAATCCATTACTTGTTTCTGTTCGTTCTGGTGCCCGTGCATCCATGCCAGGCATGATGGACACAATCCTGAACCTTGGTATGAATGATGAGGTAGTCAAGGTTGTTGAAGCCAAGTCTGGAAACAAGAGATTCGCATATGACTCTTACAGAAGATTCATCCAGATGTTTGGTGATGTCGTTATGGGGCTGAGCAAGTCCAGATTCGAGGAACTGATTGATGCCATGAAGAAAGAAAAGGGCATCAAGGATGACATCGATCTTGATGGCGATGACATGGTTGAACTGACAAAGCAGTTCAAGGAATTCTATAAGAAGAATCTTGGTGAAGACTTCCCGCAGGATCCAAAGGTACAGTTAGACCGTGCAATCGGTGCTGTCTTCCGTTCATGGAATAATGAGAGAGCTATCTATTACAGAAGAATGAATAATATCCCTGACAGCTGGGGAACTGCTGTTTCTGTAGTACAGATGGTATTCGGAAACATGGGTAACGACTGCGGCACAGGTGTATGCTTCTCCAGAGACCCATCTACAGGTGATAATAAGTATTTCTATGGTGAGTATCTGATCAATGCACAGGGTGAAGACGTTGTTGCAGGTGTTCGTACACCAGAACAAATTTCTATGGAAGGTTCCCGTGAGTGGGCTGCAAGCAGAGGTATCTCTGAAGAAGAAAGAAAGGCTAAGTATTCTTCTCTTGAAGAGACAATGCCTGAAGCTTATAAGGATCTGGTTGATGTCAGAGACAGACTTGAAAAGCATTATCATGACATGCAGGATATGGAGTTCACAATCCAGCATGGCAAGCTGTATATGCTGCAGTGCCGTAATGGTAAGCGTACAGCCGCAGCTGCCTTAAAGGTTGCCTGCGATATGTATGATGAAGGCCTTGTCACAAAGGATCAGGCATTACTGATGGTTGAACCTAACCAGCTGAATGACCTGCTGCATCCTATGTTTGATGCAAATGATCTGAAGGCTCATCAGGATAAGATCATTGCCAAGGGTTTAGCTGCTTCTCCAGGTGCAGGTTCTGGTGAAGTTGTGTTCACTGCTGAAGAAGCCAAGGAAAAGGCAGATGCAGGCAAGAAGGTTGTTCTTGTAAGACTTGAGACATCTCCTGAAGATATTGAAGGTATGCATGTATCTCAGGCTATTGTTACAGTACGTGGTGGTATGACATCACACGCTGCCGTAGTCGCAAGAGGTATGGGTGCCTGCTGTGTATCCGGTTGCGGTGAAATCGCAGTTGATGAAGCTAACAAGGTATTCACAGTCAATGGAAAGACATTCAAGGATGGCGATATCATCTCTGTAGATGGTACAACCGGTAATGTATATGAAGGTGAGATCAAGACAGTTCCTGCCAAGATCTCCGGTAACTTTGCGCGCTTCATGGAATGGGCTGATGAAAGACGTCAGCTAAAGATCCGTACAAACGCTGATACACCTAAGGATGCTGCCAAGGCAGTAGAATTCGGTGCTGAAGGTGTAGGTCTGGTTCGTACAGAACATATGTTCTTCAACTCCAAGGAAAGAATTGAAGCTATCAGATCCTTCTGTGTAGCACAGAATGCTGAACAGAGAGATAAGGCCCTGAAACTGATGGAACCTTATCAGGAAGAAGACTTCGAAGGTATCTTTGAAGCTATGGGAGGCCGCAGTGTTACGATCCGTCTGCTGGATCCGCCTTTACATGAATTCCTGCCTAAGACAAAGGAAGAGGCAGAAGCTATTGCCAAGTCTCTTGGCATTACATTAGCTGATGTAGAAGCTGCTGATGAAGACCTTAAGGAATTCAACCCAATGATGGGTCACAGAGGATGCCGTCTGGATGTTACCTATCCAGAGCTTGGCGAAATGCAGACAAGAGCTATCATCAAGGCTGCTATCAATGTGAACAAGAAACATACTGACTGGCATCTTGAGCCAGAAATCATGGTTCCATTAGTAGGTGAAAAGAAGGAACTGGATTATGTCGCTGATATCATCCGCAAGGCTGCAGATGATGAGATCGCAAAGCAGGGTGTAGAACTGAAGTATCATATCGGTACAATGATCGAAATCCCACGTGGTGCTATCAATGCTGGTGAACTTGCTGAAACAGCAGAATTCTTCAGCTTTGGTACAAACGACCTGACTCAGATGACATTTGGTTTCTCCAGAGATGATGCTGGTAAGTTCCTGAATTCTTACTATGACAAGCACATCTATGAGAGTGATCCATTCGCTCATATCGATGTCAATGGTGTTGGCAAGTTAGTCAAGTGGGCTTCTGAACATGGCCGTAAGACTCGTCCAGATATTCATCTTGGTGTCTGTGGAGAACATGGCGGCGATCCGGCTTCCATCGAATTCTTCCAGAGCTTAGGTCTTGATTATGTTTCCTGCTCTCCATACAGAGTTCCATTAGCAAGACTTGCAGCAGCACAGGCTGTTATTCATCAGGAAAACAAGAAGTAATTATTCTATTGTTACGTATCTCTGATACAGAAATATCTGTATCAGAGATTTTTTTGATTATTTTTGAGGGATATGCATTTTTTCGACAATATTTATACAGAAAGGAAAAGTTTGGATAGATTTAAAATTACCTTTGATAAGGTATATTAAAGATTGATATCCTTCCAAACAGTTTAGAAACATATGGGTAAGAAAGATATTGTTGGAAAAAATCTGTTTCACTATAACGACATATATACAGATACATCGATTGTACTTCTATTTGCTGGAGAACAGTTCGTGAGACCGGAGATCTTGTGGATGCTTCACCATTCAGCCAATACAAGGCAGATAATGATGAAATCCATGAACAGATAAGAGATGGAAGTAAATACTGGAAGAAAAATGACATCTTTGTTTCTTTAATGGCTTTAGGAAACCAAGTGGGAATCCTCGGCCATTGAATGACCGAGATGAAAGCGTAATTTGTATAATAATCC
>DXZE01000016.1 GCA_019415435.1 Erysipelotrichaceae bacterium | reverse complement strand
CGTTACATACATGGTGTTATCAAATGCGATGATTACAAGGCACTCTGTGTGATTCTTAAAGCATACCTGCTGTCTCTGCATGATGTGGATGACAGAGTCGGCCAGTTTCTTTTATTCCGGGATGCCCGCTGCATCGGCAAAGAAATCGAACTGAAGCTGGATGATATCGCCGCATCCATCAGTCTGCGGCCGGAAACCGTTCCTGGGTAATTACAAAGTTTGAAAAAGAAGGCGCCATCAGAAGGATCGGCCGCGGCAAGCTTCTTGTCACAGACCGTCAAAAACTTTCGGTACTTTCACATGCCTGAAGATCCTGATAGTAGTTCTTTGCGGTCACAACGCCATCTTTCATCATGATCTTTCCCCTGGCAATCACACCGTCAAGGGAAAGATCATCTTTTAATATGACCAGATCTGCATCACTCCTCCTGCCGATGCAGCCTTTCTGCGGATACAGGTTCAAAGCTTCAGCAACTGTGCTGGTAATTGGCTTCAGTGCTTCCGGCAGAGGCAGATGTTCATCATTGACAAGATGACGGATTGTATCAAACAGTGTGTCCATCCTGCCAATGCCCATGCCAATCAGTTTCTGATCTGCACTCCAGACTGGAAAACTGCCGTTGGAATCGGAAGAAAGCGTTATTTTCTCCCACGGCACTTTCTGCCTGGCATCCGCCATCAGATGGGCAGTTGCGGCAGTATCATTCCCACTTGTAAAGTCGATATAGCCGCCTTCACCGGCAAACTGCAGAGCATCTTCATAAGCATTGGCAACATGTGTCGGGCGGAACTGTCTGATCGGAATATCTGTTTCATGCACAAGATCCAGTACATCACGATAGCCCTTCTTTCCTCTGCCGGTATGCATATGCACAATCCCGGCTTTGCCAGCCAGCAGGCCGGCTGTCCTGACCTGAGAAGCCAGACGGGCAAGTTCTTCTTTACTGACATTGGAAGAACGGTGATCACTGATCGCAATCTTCACCCCGATAATTTCACTGATAAAAGCAACATCCCTGGCCACAGATCCCGTTAACGTCGTACTGGGATAAGCATACGATCCTGTCAGGCACCATGCACTCATGCCCTCTTCGCGAAGCGCCTTGGTTTTCGCCACAAGTTCTTGCACACTTTTTGCATTGCTGTCAGTGCCAAGCAGACCAACAACTGAAGTAACCCCATAACGGATGCAGTCAGTCATCTGCAGAGGCGGAATCAAAGAGGCGAAACCATCCTCACCGCCGCCGCCAATGATATGCACATGCTGGTCAATAAAGCCAGGCACAAGCAGCTTTCCGCTGCCATCAATCACCTGCAGATCTTCCTTGTCCCAGTCAAAATCAATCCTGCGGGCAACCTTTACAATTTTGTCATTGCACAGCAATACATCATTCACGCCAAGATCATCCGGTGCATACACATGAATATTCTGAATCTTGATAAACATACCCTTGCCTCCAACAAAAAAGTTCCTTTCAGGAAAGGAACGAACAAAAAACGCCATAAGATACCAGAGACATAATCACAGCGGCCAGGAATACAACGAGCAGAATAGAAATGCACGCTTTCTTCAGGCCCATATCGAAGACAGATGCAACCAGAGAACCTGTCCAGGCACCCGTACCAGGCAGCGGAATACCAACAAACAGCATCAGTCCCCAGAAGCCGTATTTGTCAATTTTCGGCTTGTTCTTCCTTGCTTTGGCTTCCAGCCAGTCTGCCCATATGATGATCCGCCATAAAATGAAGAAGTTTCTTCAGCAGCAGAAGAATGAACGTGATAGGCAGAATATTGCCGGCAACACAGAAAATGACAGCTTTCCAGAGCGGTATATTCAAAAGTCTGGCCACAATCAGACCGCTGCGCTCTTCAATCAGCGGAAACATTGAAACAATAAAGACTGACTACTCAGCTGAAATATGCTGTCCAATCGTGGACATGAACCAGTCAATAAAGCTGTTCATACATCCTCCTGAATGGCAATACTCTACCACATTCACCAAACCCGCTCAACATGAGCATGAAAGATCAGAGTGAATTTTGTCAAAAATAAATGTGTCAATAGTTTTCGATAATGTCCCATAAAAGATTAAAGATGAGCGGGAGAATTTCCCGCTTTTTGGTTAACAGATTCATACATTCTGAATCATCATGCATACTGGCTATAGTCTTCACGATCTCCTGATCGAAATCTTTAGAGACCTTATGATTGCGCTCTATAGGGGACAGAAGATAGACTTTATCATCCACCGTTACATACATGGTGTTATCAAATGCGATGATTACAAGGCACTCTGTGTGATTCCTAAAGCATACCAGCTGGCCATCTTCGTTAAGAGCCTGGTAGAGCTGGTTCTTGTAGGAGACAGCAGATCCACTGTCAAACTTTCTCAGTGCGCAGACAGCCAGTATTTCTTCCTTCTGGAAATAAGCTCCTACGATGGTTCCGGTCGCGTTATCAATGGCAAGGTGAAGCGTGGCTTTGTTGTTTCCAAACCATCTGTGGATGGAGCCATCCATCTGAATCTCTTCACCGAAATATTTGGCTCTTGGCTTGCGGGGATGTGCTTCATCTAAGTCAACCTCATGTGAAATGGCGGTCTTCAGATCCTCGTCGCAAATAGAAGGCTTATTTGCCAGAATTCTGGCTTTGGCACGTTTTTTCTTTGTGGCCTTGTGTTCCTTTGGTGGATAAAATCCTTCAGATGTGAGGAGGGAATAAACAGTCTTGTAGGAAACAGCAATTCTTTCAACCTCATTCAGCTTTTCTGTGAAGTGTTTGAAATTAAAGTCTTGATAATCATTCCTATACAAAGCTATAATCTGCTTGCCTAATTCTTGTGGAAGGGAATTAGCAGGGCGCCGGTTTCTGTTCCCATGAACAAAGCCGGCTTTTCCTTTTGCTTTGTACACATTGATCAAACGATTGACCTGTCTGATGCTAAGATCCAGCTTCAAAGCGGCATGTCTCTTATTCCCATGGTGATCAACAAGTTCCTTAATGGTCTCATACTTCATCTGTTCATTCATGCGTAGTTCTACCTTTCTCATTCAGTCCCCCTGGCTGCTAAATGCGCATGGCAACAGCATCTCAGAAGGAAGCCAGTCTGGTAAGAAACATTGTCAGTTTCAGGCTGTATTTAACTGAGACATTTTCCTTTCCTAACACTTGAGACATTATCATGGAATAAACACACATAGTTGTGACAACGCTTACATCATACTTGTGAAAAAACAACTATTTTCGTATAATAACATTTGAGAGAAATCTCGGTAACTGAACAAAATGGAGGAAACAATAGCATGACAAATAGTATTGTTCTGCCCATTCTTGCTGCGGTTGCAGGTATCGTAATCGGAATTGTCATAATGGCAATTGCCGGAAAGGCTGGTCTTGATAA
This sequence comes from Erysipelotrichaceae bacterium, assembly GCA_019415435.1. Classification (GTDB taxonomy): domain Bacteria; phylum Bacillota_I; class Bacilli_A; order Erysipelotrichales; family Erysipelotrichaceae; genus Bulleidia. The sequence continues at coordinate 34,926 of DXZE01000016.1, read as the reverse complement.
GAATAAAACAACAGCAGAGGCCATCCTGAATGATGCAAATTCCAAGGCGGAGAATCTCATCCGCCAGGCTGATCTTGACGGAAAACAGCAGATCTTCGAAATGAAGCAGAAAGCTGAACAGGAGATCAAGGACGAGCAGAATAAAATCCAGCAGTCTGAGAATAAACTTTTACGCCGTGAAGATAATTTGAAATTCCGTGAGGAAAATCTCAAAGCCCGGGAAAAGAAAGTTGGCGACAAAGAACAGGCCGCTGATGATAAACTTGCAAACCTCAGCAGAAAAGAGGAAAAACTGCAGAGTAAAATTGATGAACAGGTTCATGTTCTGGAAGAAGCTGCCAAATTAAGCGAAGAAGACGCCAAGAAAGAATTAATGGCAGCGGTTGAAAAGAAATCAGAAAAGGAAATCGGTCAGTATTTGCGTGAACAGCAGGAAGAAGCTGAGACAAAGGCAGCTGATGAAGCCAGAAATATCATTGCCTTGGCTATTCAGCGTTATTCGCAGGATGAGACGATTGAACGTACTGTTTCTACCGTAACGCTTCCTGGTGAAGAAATGAAGGGAAGAATTATCGGTCGTGAAGGCCGTAACATCAAGGCAATTGAACAGGCTACAGGTGTTGATCTGATTATTGATGATACGCCTGATGTTATTACTATTTCCTGCTTTGATCCGATTCGCCGTGAAGTCGCAAGACAATCTCTTGAGATTCTCATGAAGGATGGACGTATTCAGCCAGGCCGTATTGAAGAAGTTGTTGAAAAGGTCCGCAAGGATCTGAATGATACCGTCTTCAAGATTGGTAATGATACGATTTTCGAGCTTGGTATTGGCAGAATGAATAAGGAATTGGTCAAGTTAGTCGGAAGACTACGCTTCCGTTACAGCTATGGTCAGAATGGTCTGGAGCATTCTGTAGAAGTTGCTAATTTATGCGGTATGATGGCTGCTGAACTTGGCTTAAATCAGGCTTTGGCAAAGCGTGCCGGACTTCTGCATGATATTGGTAAAGCTGTAGACTTTGAACAGGAAGGATCACACGTAGAACTTGGTGTCAAGTATGCCAAGAAATATGGTGAAAATCCGATTGTTGTCAATTCCATAGCTTCCCATCATGGTGATACAGAACCTACGGATATCATTGCGGTATTGGTCGCTGCCGCGGATACATTATCTGCAGCCCGTCCTGGTGCCCGTTATGAATCCATGGAAGGCTATATCGAAAGACTTGAGAATCTTGAAAAGATTGCGACATCTTATGAAGGTGTTGATAAGGCTTATGCAATCCAGGCAGGCCGTGAAATCAGAGTGATGGTACAGCCTGATAAGGTAGATGATGATGCCATGGTCAAGATCGCTCATGATATTCGTGAACGCATTGAAAATGAATTGACATATCCTGGTCAGATCAAAGTAACACTGATCAGAGAAGTCAGAGTTCAGGAGCTTGCCAAGTAAGCCCGCTCACAATGTTTGTTGAACCACTAAGAATGGTTTGCTATAATACTCAAATGAAGGAGGATCATTATGCCAGTTACAGTTGATAAGGATACATGTATCGGATGCGGCGCTTGTGTAGGTGTCTGCCCGGTAGGTGCTCTCGCTCTCGATGAGAACGGAAAGTCCGGATGCGATGAAAGTGTATGCATCACATGCCTCTCTTGTGTAGGTACTTGCCCAGTATCTGCTATCACAGAGAAGTAAGACAATTGAATGAGAAAAAAACCGGGAAACCGGTTTTTTTCATATCTCTGTCTGTTTCTGATATAATAGCTGACATGGCAAAAAGAGTGAATAATAAAGATATTCTGCCGGATCATAAGGCAGAAGCAAGACGGTCACAGGATGTACCGCAGGCTGAATATGGTTTGTTTCAGATGAATGATGCTCTGTATGAGCTTGGTAAAGGCAAGACATTTTACTTACGTACATATGGATGCCAGGCTAATGTCAGAGATGGCGAGACAATAGCTGGTACAATGGCTATGATGGGCTTTAAAAGAGCTGAAGAGCCTGACAATGCGGATGTACTTATCTTTAATACATGTGCAGTAAGAAAGGCTGCCGAGGAACATGTATTTGGTGAAATTGGTAATCTGAAGGGATTGAAGGAAAAGAATTCTGACTGTATTTTCTGTTTATGCGGCTGTATGGCCCAGGAAGAATCTGTTGTACAGGCAATTAAGAAATCATATCCACAGGTTGATCTTGTGTTTGGTACACATAACATCTACAGACTCCCTGATCTTTTAAAAGATGTCATGACGACTAAGAAACGTAGAATTGAAGTCTATTCTGAAGAGGGAAGAGTCATAGAAAACTTACCGGTAAACAGAACGATGCCATGGAAGGGGTTTGTGGACATTATGTATGGCTGCAACAAATTCTGTACATACTGTATTGTTCCATATACAAGAGGACGTGAAAGATCCAGAAGAATGACCGATATCTTAAGAGAAGTAGAAAGATTAAAGGATCAGGGTGGTAAGGAAGTCGTTCTTTTAGGACAGAATGTCAATGCCTATGGCAAGGATCTGCATATGGAAGATGGCTTTACGGAATTATTAAAGGCTGTCGCAGAGACAGGTATTGAAAGAATCCGTTTCTATTCTTCTTCACCACGTGATTATGAAGAATCCACAATTCAGGCAATGATGGATTATAAAAACATCATGCCTGCTTTGCACTTACCGGTTCAGTCTGGCTCTGATGAAGTATTAAGAAGAATGGCACGCGGTTATACGGTAGAACAGTATAAGGAAGTATTTGACCGTTTGAAGGCAAAAATCCCAAATATTACCTTTACGACAGATCTGATTGTCGGCTTCCCTGGGGAAAAGGATGAACAGTTCCAGGAGACTCTGGATTTAGTAGATTACTGCAAGTTTGACAGTGCCTACAGCTTCATGTATTCTCCACGTGAAGGTACACCAGCTGCTTCTATGCCAGATCAGATACCGGATACAGTCAAAAATGAAAGACTGCAGATTCTGAATGATCATCTGCGCAAGTGGGCCAGAGAAAATAATGAGAAGTATGAAGGACGTATAGTCAAAGTACTCTGTGATGGTCCATCGAAAAAGAATCCTTCTGTTTATGCAGGATATTCAGAAGAAAACAAACTTGTAAACTTCACTGCTCCGAAAGATTTTACAGGTCAGATAGTTAATGTAGAAATTACAGAAGTCAGAAGCTTCTCGCTTGATGGTAAATTTATTGAGATGAATTGACGAATGTCTTATAATACAGACGAAAAGTATTTTATTGATGCGGAGGATAATTTATGAGTAAAGTACGCATATTTGCGCTTGGCGGTCTGGATGAAGACGGCAAGAACATGTATGTCGTTGAAAACAATGACGATATATTTGTTTTAGAGTGCGGTTTGAAATATCCAAGCGGTGAACAGCTTGGCGTTGAAATGATTATTCCGGATTTTACATATCTGGTTGAAAACCGTAAGAAGATCAGAGGAGTTTTCATTACCCATGGTCATGATGATGTTATGGCTGCTTTAACCCATCTGATCAAAGAAATACCGGAAGCTCCGATTTATATGGCTCCTTTAACAGCCATGATGTTTGAAAGAAAGGCCAGAAAAGACGGTATTACAAAACTGAATATTCATCGTATTCAGCGTAATTCCATCTTCAAGATTCATGGTACGGAGATCCGTACTTTCGGGACAACACAATCTATCGCTGATGGCTTTGGCATCGCAATTAAGACAGAAGATGGCTATGTCGTATATTCATCTGAGTTTATTGTCGATTATGATACCGATAACAAGGCTTTCAGTTTTGATATCACCAATGTTACGGATCTTGGCAATGAAGGTGTTTTAGCCTTAATGTGTGAATCGGTAGGTTCTACAAGAGCTGGTCATTCTGCGCCTAATCACAGAATCACGGATCAGATTGAATCTTACTTTGATGGTGCCAAGGGCAGAATCTTTGTGACAGTATATAACCAGAATATTTACCGTGTCATTGAATTAATCGAACTGGCTAATAAATATAACCGCAAGGTTATGATTTATGATGATGAATTAAAGCAGTTAATGCAGGATATGGCTAAGCTTGGCTATTATCATATTCCGGCTGGCTTAGAGATTCCGCAGACATCTTTCTCCAATGATATGGAAAATGTATTGGTCATTGTAGCTGGAACAGGTTCTTCCATATTCCGCAAGGTTCATAAGATTGCGACAAAGGAAGATTCCTTAATTGAATTAAGACACAGCGATACTGTTATTATTGCCTCTCCAGCTGTACCTGGTACAGAAAAGAGTGAAGCAGGCATGGAAGATGATCTGTACAGAGAAGCTGGTCAGATTGTCGCAATTGATTCCAAGCGAGCCTTTACAATGCATGCAAGTATTGAGGATCTGAAGATGATGATCTATCTGATGCGTCCTAAATACTACATTCCGGTTAAAGGTGAATACAGACAGCTTATTTCAAATGCCAACATCGCTTTGGATATGGGATATAATGCAGAACGTATCATTGTCATGGACAATGGTCAGGTCGCAGTAATTAACAATGGGACCCTGGAAAAGCGTTTCGGCAAGGTTCAGACAGGTGACATCATGGTAGATGGCGGCGAGTCTTTAGATGCCTCTGGCATGGTTTTAAAGGACAGAGAACTGCTTTCTACTGATGGCGCTATTATCATTGGCGTTGTAGTCAATCACAAGACAAAGGAAATCATCGGTGGTCCGGATGTACAGAGCAGAGGTGTCATTTATCTCAAGGATGCCGACTATATTGTCAAACAGATTGGCAGTATAATGGAGAAATCCATCAATGATGCAGTCAAGGAAAAGCGCTATGACAACATGACTGTAAGAGCAGACGCCAGAGATAAGATTGCCCGTTATGTTCTTCATGAAACCGGCAAGAGACCGATGATACTGCCTGCTATCGTTGAAATCAATACAAAAGATTAAGAGGCAACAGTGGCGAAGAAATCAAAAGCACAGTTAAAAAGAGAACAGCAGGAAGAGCAGAAACAATGGATCACAATTGTGATCCTTTTCGCATTTATTATTCTTGGCCTGACAAGAAGTGGAATGATAGGTGTCTTTCTCTTTAACATGCAGAGATATCTGCTTGGTTCTTTTTTCTGGCTGATATTCGGCATACTGATCGTCATGGTATTCATGAATATGCTGAATCGTCACCATGGCAATGAAGAAAAGAATCCGGCTCCTTTTATACTGATTATCATGGGTATCCTGTTAATCTGTACGTACATCAATACGGATAAAGCAGGCATGGATGTATTCCTGCATTATATTTCAGATATACAGGCATATTTCTCTGCAGAAGCACTAAACATGAATCCGGGCGGCGGTATTGCCGGAGGACTTTTATACGGCATCTGTTCCATGTTATTTGGCAGGCAGGGGGTTATCCTGGTCATTGTTGTTTTATTTGCCATAGCCGCAATTCTGCTTGTCTCCTTAAATGTATACAAGGATGCTTTCCATCATATCGGCTCCTTCTTTGCCATTCCTGAAAAAGAGGAAGAAGAGGCAGAACAAGAACCAGAAGAAGAGAAGCCTTCCAAAAACCTCTGGCTGATGCTGGATGATCATAAAAAGAAAAAAGAAGAAAAGAAAACACTTGCGGGATCTATTAACGTCGATGAACCGGAAGAAGAAAAGGATGATTCTGATATCTTAACGGAAAATAAGAAAGAACCGCATGTGACTTCTTTATTCAATATTCAGGCAGATGGAAAGACCCAGGAGATTCCGGTTGTTTCGATTCCTGGTAAAACTGTTTCTGATGATAAATCACCATTTATCGATGTGGATGATCTGGTAGATAATATCGACCAGGAAGCCAGTGAAGATATGGATACCCAACAGCTGGACTTCTCTGAGGATGAAGAGAAAGAAGAGCCAGAGGAAGAAGAAACAGTTACAGAAGAAGAAAAGCCTGCTGTAACAGAGACAAAGAAACCGGAAACACCAAAGTATATTACCAGGCCTTATCATGTACCTTCCATGCGTACGATCTCACAAATGCTGGACCCTTTACCAAATGATGATGCCAATGCAGAAAATGAAGCTGCCGCAAGAGAGAAGGGTGAACTGTTAATCAATATCCTGAAGAATTTTGATATACAGGCAAAACTTCTGCAGACACATATTGGTCCTGCTGTAACACAATTTGAAATCAAACCGGATGCTTCTGTAAAGGTATCCCGTATATTAGGTCTTGCGGATAATATCAAAATGGCCTTGGCTGCCAAAGATGTACGTATAGAAGCACCAATCCCAGGTCGTAATGCAGTAGGTATTGAAATACCAAATCAGAAGAGTACACCAGTCAAAATGCGTGAATTAATGAATGGTGTATCTGAAAAAGACAAGAAACAGCCATTACTGTTCTTCCTTGGAAAGGACTTATTGGGACAGACGGTCACATGCCGTCTGGATAAAATGCCGCATTTATTGATTGCTGGTGCGACTGGATCTGGTAAATCCGTATGTATGAATGCAATCATCTGTTCATTGCTTTTAAGAACTGATCCGGATGATGTCAAGATGCTGTTAGTAGACCCAAAGAAGGTTGAATTTACACCATATCAGAGGATTCCGCATCTGATTGGTCCGGTGATCAATGATCCTGCCAAGGCAAACAATGCCCTTAAGGCAATCGTGCAGATCATGGATGAACGCTATAACATGTTCGCGGCTGCCGGATGCCGTAACATTCAGTCCTACAACGAAAAAGTCAGAAGACAGAATGGTGCTAAGAATCCGGATGGTTCTCCTGCCCCGGTGAAGATGCCGTATATTGTCGTTATCATCGATGAGCTTGCGGATCTGATGGCAGTTGCTGGTAAAGAAGTGGAACAGTCTATTCAGCGTATTACCCAGCTTGCAAGAGCTGCCGGGATACATCTGATTGTAGCTACCCAGCGTCCTTCTGTTGATGTTATTACTGGTATTATCAAGGCCAATATTCCTTCTCGTATAGCTTTTGCAGTATCTTCCGGTACTGATTCCAGAACAATTCTGGATCATGTTGGCGCTGAAAGATTACTTGGCAATGGCGACATGCTGTATATGCCGATCGGTCAGTCCGGTGCTACCCGTGTACAGGGTGTCTTTGTGACGGATGATGAAGTAAAGCGTATTACTGACTGGGTCAGTGCTCGCGGCATTCCAAAGTATGATGATAAGTTTGTACTTTTAGAAGGCATTAATGATGGCGAAGGCGGCGCAGGTGGTGTCGTTGGCGTATCAGAAGATCCAATGTTTCAAGAAGTCAAAAAATACGTCATTGAAGCCCAGAAAGCTTCTACATCTTTATTACAGAGGAGGTTTGGCATAGGCTATAACCGCGCTGCCCGCATGATTGATGCTCTGGAACAGGAAGGTGTCATAGGTCCTGCCCAGGGATCCAAACCGCGTGATGTATTCATTAAACCGGATAAGAAACAAAAGAAGACGGAAACCGGTGAAATCATTGATGATTAATAAAGTTAGTGCACACTAATTGACTTTTGATCAGATTCATCGCAATATACTCATGGAAGGAGATTTACCAGTATGAATTTTCCTACATTAGTAATTCTTGCAATCTTAGCGGTTATTGTAATCGCAGATATCAGATATCTCAAAAGAAACGGCATTGACCAGTGCGGCGGCAATTGTGCAGGTTGCGGCACTTCCTGTAAATGGGTAGGAGACATGAAGAAAGCACAGCGTCACATTGCCCGTGAACGTAAGATCCGTCAGTTCTTTCATCTCGATCGTGCCTGAATCTGTCTGTTCTGAAACATAAATACAGATATTCCCTGTATAAATATGCATAAAACGGGAATAGAATCAGATATCATGTTTTGAAAAGAAAAACCTTCTGTGGAACGATTATCACAGGAGGTTTTTATTATGATCAGCAGTTGTGTCCTGGTTGGCCGAATTGTTTCAAAGCCAATCGTAAATCTGAAAGAAGAAGACCGCTTTCACGCCAGCATTCTTATTGAAACAGAGCGTCCTTTCCGGCAAAGAGACGGGATTCTTGAAAAAGATATTTTTGAAGTAGAAGTATGGCGTGGTATTGCGGAAGAAATTACATTCGGCTATAAGAAAGGAGCGATTATTGCCATGCGCGGTCATATGCAGTCGGAACCATATACGGATGAAAATGGCGAAACAAAATACAGGATTCAGATCATTGCGGAAAGAATTGTATTCAGAAATGATGTAGAAGATGCTTCTTTAAAAGACAAAGTATACGCCTGATATGTTAGAATAAAACAGCTTGGAGGTTATTATTCTATGGCTTTTGATTCTTTAAGTGAAAGATTAAATAAAGCGATGCGTAATGTTGCTGGCAAAGGTAAGTTAACCGATGCCAACATGGAAGATATGCTGAAGGAAGTGCGTCTGGCTCTTCTTGAAGCAGATGTAAACTATAAGATCGTCAAGGACTTCTTAAATGATGTCCGTGAAAAGGCAAGAGGTGAAGAAGTACTTTCCTCCGTTGAACCAGGCCAGCAGTTAGTCAAGATCGTTCATGATCAGATTGTTGAACTGCTCGGTACCAATGATGCCGAAATTCATTACAAGGATCATGGCATTACATCCATCATGATGGTTGGTCTTCAGGGTACAGGTAAAACAACATCTGTGGCCAAGATCGCCAATCTTGTCAAAAAACAGGGAAGAAAGCCTTTACTGATAGCCGCAGACGTTATCCGTCCGGCTGCTATTGAACAGTTGCAGACTTTAGGCAAGGAGATTGATTGCGAGGTATTTACACTAGGCACTGAGACATCTGCTTTGGAAACCGTAAAGCAGGGCATGCAGTATGCGGAAGAAAAAGGCTATGATACCGTCTTTATTGATACTGCCGGTCGTCTTCATATCGATGAAGCACTCATGAAGGAACTCCAGGATATCAATGATGCTGTGCATCCTGATGAGATTCTGCTTACCGTTGATGCCATGACTGGTCAGGATATTGTCAACGTTGCCCAGTCCTTTAATGAAGCCTTACCTTTAACAGGTCTTGTTGTTACTAAATTTGATGGTGACTCCCGTGGCGGCGGTGTCCTTTCTGTACGTAAGATCACGGGTGTACCAGTCAAGTTTGTTGGTGAAGGTGAAAAGATTGAAGACATGGATGTCTTCCATCCGGACCGTATGGCCGACAGAATCCTGGGTATGGGTGATGTTGTTACCCTTGTTGAAAAGGCTCAGGAAAAGCTGGACATGGAAGAGAATGAAAAGATGGCCAAGCGTATGCTGGATGGTCAGTTCACTCTCGATGATATGCTGAAACAGTTTGAACAGATCAAGAAGCTTGGACCTTTATCCGGTATTATGAAGATGTTACCGGGAATGAGTCAGTATGCCGGTATGATGGATGATATGAAGGCAGATGATGCCATGTCAAAGACAAAGGCAATCATTCAGTCCATGACCAAATACGAACGTGCTCATCCAGAAAAGCTGCGCAGCACAATGAAACGCCGTATTGCTAAGGGCAGCGGTACGCGAGTAGAAGATGTCAATAAGCTTATCAATCAGTTCACCAAGATGAAGAAAGCTATGGGACAGCTTGGATACATGCAGAAATCAGGAAATCTCAATGAAGAAAATCTTGAGAAGATGATGAATAATGCCCAGAACCGTACAGCCATGCAGCCGCGTGTCAATGCAGCTCGCAGACGTAAATATAAATTCTGATATTAGGTGTCAAGTGAAAATACTTGACACCTTTATTATGCGCGCGTATCATTAACAGCGTTGAACAGGAGGAAATAAAAATGGCAGTCAGACTTCGTTTGAAGAGAATGGGCGCTAAGAAGGCCCCAAGATATCGTATCGTAGCTGCGGATTCCCGTTTTGCAAGAGATGGAAGAGATATCGAGGTAATCGGCTATATTAACCCAACAACAGAACCAGAAACAGTTGTAGTTGATGAAGAAAAGGCTATGAAGTGGCTCCGTAACGGTGCACAGCCTTCCGATACAGTTCGTAACATTCTCTCTCGTCAGGGCATTATGAAGAAATTCCACGACGAAAAAACAGCTGGAAAAGAAAAGAAGTAATTGTTATGGCAGAACTGGACAAGGTACTTTTCGACCTCATTAAGCCTATGGTTGAGGATCCTGAAAAGGTAGAAGTAACTGAGGAACCTTCTGATAATGGCAAAGAAGTTGTTCTGCATGTATATGCAGGCAATGAAGATATTGCCCGTTTGATCGGAAGAAAAGGTTCTATGGCTTCCGCCCTCCGCCAGGTTATGTCCGTTGCTTCTCATACGGAAAACAAAAAAGTTAATATCAGGTTTGAAGAAAGAGCCTGAATATTGGAAAGGATATGCTTATGGCATATCTTTTTTATATAATAGTAGCTATGGAATACATATGTATAGGTAAGATTGTTAACACCCATGGTATCCGGGGTGAGTTAAAAATACAGAGTATGAGTGACTTTGATGAAGAGAGGTACCAGAAAGGAAATGAGATTTTCATTGCATATGAAAATGATTATGTCCCTTTTAAAGTAAAAAGCTACAGAAGACATAAGGGATTCCCATTGATTGCCTTTGAAAATCATGAGGATATCAATCAGGTTGAAAAGTATAAAGGATCATATGTTTACATTGATAAAGCAAAGCGTCCTTCTCTACCTGAAGGACAGTATTATCGTGATGAATTAACTGGTCTGAAGGTTGTTAATGAAGAAGGTAATGATATTGGGATTGTTACGGATGTAGAAGATTCTTCTGGTCGTTATACCAATATCAGAGTATCAAGAAAGGGAATGTCAGATGTATTGATTCCTAATATCCCTGAATTTGTAAAAGATATAAATCTGCAGGATAAGACAATTACGATACACGCAGAAGAGGGTCTTTTATGAGAATTACAGTATTAACATTATTTCCGGAAATGTATGGTGATTTCTTAAATACCTCTATTATCGGAAGAGCCATATCCAGAGGTCTTGTATCTGTAGACTTTGTACAGATCAGAGACTTCGCTCATGATAACTACAAGCATGTCGATGACAGACCATTCGGCGGTGGGCGGGGACAGGTTATGAAATGTCAGCCTGTATTAGATGCCCTGAATTCTGTACGCAGTGAACAAAGCTATACAATTATGATGAATCCTGCCGGTCATCCTTATACCCAGAAAAAAGCACATGAATTCTCTCGAAAAGATCATCTGATTATCTTATGCGGTCATTATGAAGGTATGGATGCTCGTATTAATAATCATATTGATGAACTTGTCTCTATTGGAGATTATGTCTTAACAGGCGGGGAAGTGGCCAGTATGGCTGTTATGGATTCTGTTATCAGACTGTTAAAGGGAGCTATTACAGAAGGCAGTACAGAAGAAGAAAGCTATGAAAATGGATTACTTGAATATCCCCAATATACGCAGCCATCAGATTATAAAGGTGAAAAGGTTCCGGATATATTGTTAAGTGGAAACCATCAGAAGATCCGGGAGTGGCGTTTGCAACAGTCCATTCTGTTAACAAAGAAACAGCGTCCGGATTTATATGAAAAGCATATCTTTACTAAAGAAGAAGAAAAAGCAGTCAAGAAGCTTATGGAACAAGGTTTGCTTTAGGAGGCTTATTTATGAAAATAAAATATACAGATCGTAAAGCAGCACCAATGAAGTGGCATCATTTTCTGACAGGTATTGGCTTACCAGTATGTATTCTAAGTATCTTATTTGTGATGTATCAGTTTATAACGGAGATGTTCTTTCCGGATTCTTTTGCCCATGGGGAGATGCTGAATACGATCACCAAGGCATATGATTCTTCTTTATCTGTCTCTTCACCAGGTATTCTCTTATGGCCATTGATTGTATCTTTCCTTGTATTAACAACAGCCTTAATCCTGCATATCGGTACATGGATTGGTTTACTAAGATACAAGCCGTATGGAAAAAATCTGTGGCTGTTTATGACGGGGGTGGTTACATGTGTTCTTACGGCTGTGTTTGTTATATGGATAACTGAAAGCAGGGAAGTACTCACAAGCCTGGGTATACTTGTTTTAAGCGGTGATTTAAAAAGATTATTCTCTATTCTATTAGCAGTTATGATTCTGATTACGATAGCTTTATGGATATTCTTTATTCTGAATATCATCTATTACCATAAGCGTCGTTTCTTATTTACAGATTACTATGTGCAGCCGGTTAATGAGAATGCCGTAATGGTACAGACAAAAGAAGTATCTGCAGAACCTGTTACAGAGAAGGTACAGCCTGATTCTCTTAAAGAAGATACTGTTACTATGACTGATGAAAGCAGCCAGGAAGAACAAACAAAATCAGAAGAACCTGTTCCTGCTGTATCTGAAACAAAAGATCCTGGAACCACAGATCATAGTGTAGAAACAGAGGAAACACAAAACCAGCAGGAAACAAATGCTGCGCCTTCAGAATCTGAAAATGATACTTCTATGGAAGATACAACGAAAGAGGAAGAAACTGATAAACCTGCAGAACAAAACAAAACCCTTCGTTTCTGTCCATATTGCGGTCATACATTAGATGAAGCGGATGTTCACTTCTGTTCTCATTGCGGTCATAAGCTGGATTAACTATGCATGGAACAGGTACATTAATCAATGCCGGTGCCATTATCCCGGGTGGTATTCTGGGACAGGCTGACAGCCGGTTTCTGAAGGCAGATATTCGTGATGCTTTGATTAAAGTCAATGGAATGGCTGTTATTGTTGTGGGTTTAAGCGATACTTTAAAAAGAGATGTTTTCTGTAAACAATGGCACCCTTGAAGTGAATGGAACCATGGAAAGATTCGACATCTGGTTAAAGAAGAAAACAGGCAATGATTCAGATGATGCTTTCGTCATTGCCTTCGTATGTGCTTCCTTAACGGTATGTATTGGTGCTATGGCAGTCGCAGGTGCCATTCAGGATGGTATGCAGGGTGACTATACAACTTTAATGGTAAAGTCTGCCCTCGATGCTCTGATTATTATGTTATGACTTCTTCACTTGGTTGAGGCTGTTTGTTTGCCTTTATACCGGCAGCTGTCTTACAGGGAGCTATTACTCTATCAGCAAGCTTCATCGCGCCGGTTATGACTGCTGAAGCATTATCTGGTTTATCTTTAACCGGAAATACTCTGGTGTCTTGTGTCGGTATTAATCTTTCTGGTCTAAAACATTCAGGATCGGGAATATGTTACCGGCAATACTGATTGCGGTAATCCGGGCATATTTTTAACAGTACATCATCATGTACAATCAGAAACCTTCTGTCTGTCATAGTATGACCAGGAGGTTTTTATGTATGACAAAAACAGATGCAATTGAATATGCAGGTATTGAGCGGTATATGAAAGATCACATGTATGACAATCAGGGAGAATTAAGTAATGAAGAGTGGCATACATTAATTAACTGTTATCTGAACCATAAGCCATTAGATACCTGTGCCAGGCTTTTAAACACAACCAGAACAAAAGTTTCTTCATGGTATTACGGACTGACTCTTTCCATTGTACGGGAAGGTCTTTACCGCAGTTAACAGGTTCATCATTCGAAACTTGGATTTCTTATGTAAAGCGCTTACAATAGATGTATAGGTTGTGAACATATAGATGTTCCGAGGAGTATTTTTTACATGAGATTTGTTGATTTAATTGAAAAGAAAGCAGATGGCGGTGTTTTAACCAGGGAAGAAATCCAGTACATGGTATCTGGTTTTGTGAATGGTGAAATTCCGGATTACCAGATGGCTGCGATGATGATGGCTATTGAACAGAGAAATATGACACCACAGGAAACTGCAGAATTAACGATGGCAATGATGCATTCTGGTGATGTTGTAGATCTTTCTGATTTACCTGGTGTCAAGCTGGATAAGCATTCTACCGGTGGTGTAGGTGATACAACAACATTAGTAGTAGCACCATTAGTAGCCGCATGCGGTGGAACCGTTGCCAAGATGAGTGGCAGAGGCTTAGGTCATACAGGCGGAACACTAGATAAGTTAGAATCCATACCTGGCACAAATATCGAACAGTCTATGGAATCCTTTAAGGATATTGTCAGAAAGAATGGTGTAGCCGTAATCGGACAGACCGGAAACCTCGTTCCGGCTGATAAGAAGATGTATGCCTTAAGAGATGTTACAGCGACCGTACGCTCTATTCCTTTAATTGCGTCATCCATTATGTCAAAGAAACTGGCAAGTGGTTCTGATGCAATTGTTTTGGATGTTAAGACAGGTACTGGTGCATTCATGCGTACAAAAGAAGAAGCTTTTACATTAGCCAGGCTGATGGTTAAGATCGGTACACTTGTAGGCAGAAAAGTAAGAGCTCTTGTGACAGACATGAATCAGCCGCTGGGTATGGCTGTAGGCAATGCTCTGGAAGTAAGAGAAGCCGTACAGTTATTAAGCGGTAAGATTCCTGAAACAGATCCTTTATATGAAGTATGCATGCTGTTAGGTGAGAATATGCTCGTTCTTGGCAACTTAGCTGAAAATGAAGAACAGGCAAGAAAGATGCTTCAGGAAAAGATCAAAGATGGTTCTGGTTTAAAGAAGTTACAGAACATGATTGCCTTAGAAGGTGGAGATGCCAGCTACTTAACTGTAGAGAATATGGAGAAGCTGGTTGCAGTAAAGCAGAAGATAGACTTACCTGCTTTGTCTGATGGTTATGTTGCCAAGATGAATGCAGAAGAGATTGGTACAGCCGCCCAGATGCTTGGGGCAGGAAGGGCAAAGAAAGATGATGTCATTGATCCTGCAGTAGGCTTAGTCATGAAAGTAAGATGTGGTGATGAAATCCATAAAGGTGATCCATTATGCACACTGTATGTAAATAATGATGCATCTTTGAAAGAAGTAGAAGATATGCTCCATGAGGCTATTGTTATTGAACCTGAAAAGGGAGAGCCAATGCCGATGGTCTATGGTGTTGTCACCGAAAAGAATGACGATTGCGGTTTATAAAGTAAAAAGTGGGTTCGCCCACTTTTTACTTTATGAATTTACTTCATTTAACTTCTGTACAATCGATCTCGCTTCTGACTCAGTCAGATACTGTACGCCTGTATCAGGGTCATGTCTGATAATGACACCTACGCCAACCGCATCCGGATCCCAATAGGACACAATCGCAAGCCTGTCATTAAATGCGCCAGAAGGTACTTCGGCTAAATTATAGAGAATATGATACTGGTCATCTAAGCCAGGTACTGGTATTTCTGCCAGGTCCCTTCTGCTGTTAATCGTTTCACCGCGTGCTTCTCTTAATGCCTTATTTGTTTCATAGAATAATTCATCCGCATAATAAGCAGAGGTATGTCTTACATCAATGATTGTTTTAGCCTGATCACGGTAATAGGTACGTAATACAAGAGGACCTTTCACAACTACCGGTTTTTCATTTCCATAAATACCTACGGTATAGGCATAATGATGAAGATATCTGAAAGGATAATAAGTTTTATTCGTATTCTTATTCATAACTCGAATATATGACGAAATGACGGATTTCGCAAGTAAGTGCTATCATGTTGCGTGAAAGGATTTATGAAAATGAATATTGAGATACTCCATAAAGAACAGGGTGCTGCACTTGCGCAGGGTGTAACTGTAATTATTGATGTCTTTCGTGCCTTTACATTAGAATCGTACCTGTTTCATAACGGTATTGAAAAAATATATGCAGTAGGTGACAAGGAAACAGCTTGTGCATTAAAGAAAGAACATCCTGAATATATTCTGATAGGTGAAAGACATGGCAGGATACTGCCTGGCTTTGACTATGGTAATTCCCCATCAGCCATAGAACATCTGGATATGCATGGTAAAACCGCAGTTCATACAACCAGTAATGGTACCCAGGGAATTAAGGATGCTGTTCACGCGTCTACAATATTGACAGGTGCATTAGTCAACGCAAAGGCTACAGCGGATTACATAGAATCCATGAAGCCGGAACATGTATCACTTGTATGCATGGGATGGGAAGGAAAAGACACGGAAGAAGATCAGTTATGTGCAGAATATCTGAAGTCACTTTTAGAACATAACCCGATGAAAGATATAGATAGAAAGGCTTCAGATTTACGCTACAGTGAAGGTAAAAAATTCTTTGACCCGGCCCAGCAGGATGTATTTCCACAGGCTGATTTTAATCTCTGTATTGCCCGTAATATCTTTCCTTTTGCGATCAAAGCAGAAAAAGAAAATGGTCTTACAGTCATGCATGCTGTAAGAAGGAGATAGTTTATGACAGAGAAGAACAAAAAAAAGAATCTGGGAAGGTGAAACAATGGTTTCAAAAGGTGACAGGTGCGTTTAAGAACGCTCCTAAGTATAAGAAAGCATTATGCATTGTAATTGTCTGCCTTGTTGTAGTGGCTATTTGTTGCACAGTTGTTATGGCAAATATCAATAAGACGGTCAATAGTGCCGATGCAGCACCTACACCAATAGCTGCAACAACAGTTAAAGAATCAGCAGCATTAAAGGATGCAAAGGCAGCTTATGAAAAGAGTGTAAAGGAAGTAGAAACACTCAATGATAAGTCTACTGATGATGAAAAGCAGAAGGTTTATAAAACAGCAAACGAAGCGGCAAATAAATATCTGTCTGCATTACAGGAAGAAGTAAAAGATGTTGATGAAGCCGACAAAAAAAGTGAATACAATTCAATAATTAAAGTGTTAAAGACTGATATTGAAGGCTATCAGAAAAAGCTAGATGAATTAAATAAGGCAACACCTTCACCATCTGCAACAGCAACAGCGGATAGTAAGAAGGAAACAGAAAAGAAGGCAAATACAGAATCAAAGGCAACACAAAACACCAATAAGAGCAATAATTCGTCTGCGAATAAGAATACATCCGGCAATAATCAAGCATCTGGTAATAAAAATAAGTCATCCGGTAGTCAGTCTGCAACCACCAATAACTCCAATAGTAATAAAGGATCAGGTGGAACTACACATAAACAGACTTGTACCACAACATGGGTACAGGATAAAGCAGCATGGGATGAAACAGTTGTGGATCAGCCAGCTTGGGATGAAACAGTTGTGGATCAGCCGGCATGGGACGAACAAGTATTCGATCATTATGAATTAGATTGTGGCTTTTCAGACCACTTTCATACATCCGATGCGCCAGCAATGGAAGAGCACATGGAAAATAATCATGACGGTTCTGGATACGGACAGAAAGTTGCAATAAATCGTACTGTTCATCACGATGCAACATATAAAACAGTACACCATGAAGCCACTTCTCATGTTGTTCATCACAATGCAACAGGACATAATATTACTACTTGTAAATAAAAAGTGAACATTTTTGTTCGCTTTGTGAAAAACATATAATTTCATTTACAGAATCCTGGAATTGTGGTAGAGTCTTAAATGCGTTTAAAAGCGCATCACTGTTCCGCTGACAGATAGCAGGGTTATGAGCAGATGATCATTCGTAAAGGAGAAATAAGATGGATTTAAGTTTAGTAGACAGAATCACAAAGGATCAGTTACGCAGCGATATCCCTGATTTCAAAGTCGGTGATACCGTAAAGGTAAACGTACGTATCAGAGAAGGCGAAAAGACACGTATTCAGGTATTCGAAGGTGTCGTTGTAGACCGTTCCAATGGCGGTATCGGAGCTACATTCACAGTTCGTAAGATGTCCTCCGGTGTTGGTGTTAACAGAACATTCCCACTTCATACACCAATCATTGAGAAGATTGAAGTCGTACGTCATGGTAAGGTCAGAAGAGCAAAGCTTTCTTATCTGAAGGGATTGTCCGCAAAGAACGCCCGTATCAAGGAAGGTCGTCGCTGATTCAAAAAGAGAAAGCTATGCTTTCTCTTTTTTATAAAGCATTCAGAAAGCAGGTATATGGAAGACAATAAAGATTACAGAGATACATCAGACTATGAAGATATCACAGAAGATATGCAGACAATCTCTGAAACACAGATGATTGAGAGTCTGACGGATCCTGACTATGAAGATAAAAAGAAATATTCCCATAAACCGGATAACAATCCTCCGGTAAAAAAGAAGAAGAAAAAGAAGAACTCGGCAACACATGAAGTTCTGTCTTTCATCATGGATCTGGTCATATGCATGGCAGTTGTCCTGGTTGTGACAAACTATGTTGTGACACCTGTACAGGTAAAAGGAAGTTCCATGTATCCGACCCTGGAAGATGGTTCTTTAGGTTTTTCCGATATCATCGGATACAGGATGACCGGTATCAAGCGTTTTGATGTAGTTGTTGTGTATCTGGAAGAAAAGAATGAATATCTTGTTAAAAGAGTCGTTGGATTGCCAGGAGAGACTGTTTCTTATAAGGATGGACAGCTGTATATTGATGGCAAAGCGGTGGATGAACCATTCTTTGATGAAGACTATAAAGACAGCTATGGCAGTATGTTTATGAGTGATGTAGACCCGATAACGCTTGGTGATGATGAATATTATTGCCTTGGGGACAATCGTCCGCATTCTTCTGATTCCAGGTATTATGGTCCATTCAAGAAAGAGGATATACGTTCCAAGGGCATCTTTATTTACTGGCCATTCTCTGATTTTGGAGTGAAGACATGGTAAAGGTACAGTGGTATCCGGGGCACATGGAAAAAGCCAGAAGACAGATGGCTGAAAAGCTCAAGGCAGTAGATATGATTATTGAGCTGCGTGATGCCCGTATGCCCGAGGCTTCCCGAAATCCCGTATTACTTGAAATGGGTAAAAATAAACCGCGTCTGATTGTTCTTTCCAAGTGTGATCAGGCTGATCCGAAACAGACGGATCTTTGGGTAAAGACTTTATCCTCAAAAGAAAATGTTTCCTGCATAGCTTTGGATCTGGTTCATGATAATCATTCTGGTAAAAAGATTATTCAGGAATCTTTAAAGATCATGAAACCTAAACGGGATAAGATGCGGGCTAAAGGAGTTAACCCACGTCCCGTCAGGGCAATGGCTGCCGGTATACCGAATGTAGGCAAGAGTACTATGATTAACCGGATTGCCGGTAAGAAAAGTGCAAAGGCAGAAGATAAACCGGGTGTAACAAGAAGTCTGACCTGGATTCATGCGGATAAAGACTTGGAATTATTAGATACACCAGGTGTTTTATGGCCTAAGTTTGATGACGAAAGAACTGGCTCTGTATTAGCCGCTTTTGGTTCTATCAATGATGATATTCTTGATAAAAAGATGATAGCCATGGATGCGATTCATATGATTCAGGATCTGTATCCGGGGTATCTGGAAGATATGCTGAAAGTAGAAAATGAAAATCCTAACGGGATGTTAAAGGCATTTGCCGTGCAGAGACATTTTATGTTTTCTGGCAAACCTGATACCAAAAGAGCAGCAAATGCATTTCTGACAGATTTACGTCATGGTTCTTTAGGACGTCTGACTCTGGAGCATGTACATGAAGAAAATGAAAGTATGTCCGAATGATTACGAGCATCAGTTCTGGAAAGAGGACCGGGTTGTATTAGGCATTGATGAAGCAGGCAGGGGACCATTGGCAGGACCTTTAAGTGTAGCCGGGGTTATCTTTCCAACCGGTTATGAGAATCCGGAAATCTATGATTCCAAAGCGTGCAGTGAAAAGAAAAGAGACAGACTGTATGAAGTGATCAAAGAAGAAGCTTTATGGTTTGAAATCATAGAAGTTTCTGAAGCAGATATTGATCACTACAACATTCTTGAAGCAGACCGCAGGGCAATGCTTGCCATAGCTAAAGAAGCCCCATGTGATATTGTTCTTACGGATGCCATGAAACTTCCAATTGATAAACAGGTCATCGATCTGATCAAGGGTGATCAGAAATCTATCTCTATAGCAGCTGGTTCTATTCTTGCCAAAGTCACAAGAGACAGGATCATGAAGAAGTATGATGCTATGTATCCGGTTTATGGCTTTGCCAAAAACAAGGGATATCCAACTAAGCAGCATCTCGATGCTATCGCAAAGTATGGCATTACCCCGATTCACCGCCGCTCTTTTGGACCAGTACGGGCTGTACAGCAGAAATTAGATCTTTTTTAAAGCAGAAGCGTGGAATTCTGCTTTTTTTCGGTAATACATATACAGAGGTATTCTTTATGGAAAATAGAGAAATACTGGCTGCGTATGCTTACCGTTATCAGGGTGGATGGCACAGAATACGCAGTGCAGTCATGAAAAACGAATCACCCTGCCGTTACATTATCAAAGAAAAATACATTACGATACTGGATAAGGAATATCCTTCCTGTCTTCTGCAGTTGAAATATCCTCCCTGGATTCTTTTCTATGAAGGTGATGTTTCGTTATTAAACATGCCTGCTGTAACCATTGTCGGCAGCCGTATCACGGATGCTTATGGCATGAGATGTGCAGCATTAGCTTCAGAAATACTTTCCAAAAAGTATGCACTAGTTTCAGGACTAGCCAAAGGGATTGATGCCTGTGTCCATGAAACAGCCTTAAAATATGGTAAGACAATTGCGGTTATCGGGAGTGGTCTTGGCACAAAGTATCCAAAAGAGAATACGTATCTCTATGAAAAGATCAGACGGAATGGATTGATTCTAAGTGAGTATCCGTATTCTGTTGGCGTGAGAAAAGATCATTTTCCCTGGCGTAACAGAATTCTTGCGGCATTAGGAGAAAAGCTGATTGTCTGTGAAGGAAAGGAGAGAAGCGGTACGATGCTGACGGTAAATGAGGCATTGGAATTAAACAGAGATATTTATTGTTTCCCATATCCTTTTGAGTATGAAAATGGTACTGGCTGTAATCGTCTGATTGCTGAAGGTGCCATGATTCTCTATGAACGCTCACAGTTAACAGATATGCTTCATTGTCGTTAATTCTTGCAAGTAAAAATCTTTTAAGCTATTCTGTAAGCTGTTATTTTAGTAAAAACATGCAAAACCCGCATCAGGAGGTTGATATATGAAAAATCTGGTTATAGTAGAGTCTCCATCCAAGTCAAAGACAATTGGAAAATATCTTGGTAAAGACTATAAGGTTGTCTCCTCAAAGGGACATATCAGAGATCTTGCCATAAAGGGTAAAGATGGACTAGGCGTCGATATAGAACATGACTTTACACCGACATATGTAGTATCCAAAGACAAGAAGGATGTTGTAAAGGAATTACAGGAAGATGCAAAGAAAGCTGATAAGGTGTATCTGGCAACCGACCCCGATCGCGAAGGAGAAGCGATCTCATGGCATCTGGCACAGGAACTGGATCTTCCAGAAGATGCTGTAGACAGAGTTACCTTTAATGAAATTACAAAGAACGCTGTCAAGGAAGCATTCAAGGCACCGCGTACCATTGATATGGACCTTGTCCATTCCCAGGAAACAAGACGTATTCTTGACCGTATCATTGGTTTCAGGCTCTCCAAACTTCTTCATAATAAGATACATTCCAAGAGTGCAGGCCGTGTACAGTCTGTTGCTTTAAAACTGATTGTAGATCGTGAAAAAGAAATACAGGCATTCAAGCCTGAGGAATACTGGACGATCGATGCAAACTTCAAAAAGGATGGCATTGCCTTTACAGCCTCCTATCCAAAGTCATTTAAAATAAAGACAGATATCCATACGGCTGATGAAGCTGAAAACATCGTACAGGCATTGCAGGGTAACTTTACTGTTTCATCTATTAAAAAGACAGTCAGAAACAGAAAAGCACCACTTCCATTTATTACTTCTACCTTACAGCAGGAAGCTTCCACCAAGCTTTCTTTCTCAGCCAAGCGGACTATGTCTATTGCCCAGCGTCTCTATGAAGGTATTGATGTAGGTAATGGTCAGGAAGGTCTGATTACATACATGAGAACTGACTCAACAAGACTTTCCAATGTATTCATCTATGCCGCAAGAGACAAGATTACTTCTGATTATGGTAAAGAATATCTTGGCTATTACAGAATTCAGAATGATGAAGGAGCACAGGACGCTCATGAAGCCATTCGTCCTACTTCTTTAGCTAATGAACCAGAGAAGATCAAGAGTCATCTGACAAGTGAACAGTATCGTCTGTATAAGTTAATCTATGATCGTGCTTTAGCCAGTCAGATGGCTGCCGCAAAGTATGATTCTGTATCAGTTGTATTAAGTCAGAATGGCTATGATTTTGCAACAAGCGGCAGTGTATTGAAATTTGACGGTTATCTGAAGGTATATCATGCCTATGATGCTTCCAAGGATACAGTTCTGCCTGAATTAAATGAAGGAGAACAGTTATCCGCAGAAGAAATCATCAAGAATCAGAAATTTACCGAGCCAAAGCCAAGATACACCGAAGCAAGATTAATCAAGGAACTGGAAGATGATGGTATCGGCCGTCCATCTACCTATGCCATGATTATTGATACGATTCAGGCAAGAGGCTACGTGACATTGGAAAGAGCTTCTGAAAAGAGCCGTACAAAAGTATTCAAGCCAACTGAACAGGGTGTTTTAACAACCGAAAAGCTGGATCAGTATTTCTCTTCTATCATCAATGTAGATTACACATCCAATATGGAAAAAGAACTGGATGAAATTGCTGATGGAAGCCGTAAGGAAGTTCCTACGCTGCATCAGTTCTATGATAAATTTGAACCATTACTGGATAAGGCATATGAAGATATGCCGAAAGTAGAACCTGAAAAAGTAGGTGAGAAATGTCCGGAATGCGGTGGTGAACTTGTTTACAGAACAGGCCGTTATGGTAAGTTTATCTCCTGTTCCAACTTCCCTAAATGCCGTTATACAAGACAGATTGAAAAGGCAGACAAGCCTAAGCCAGAACCTACCGGAAAGATGTGTCCGGTATGTGGACATGAGTTGTTAAAGCGTAAGTCCAGATTCGGAACGTATTTCCTTGGCTGCTCCAACTTTCCAAAGTGCACTTACATGGAAAACATGGATGGTGAAAGAATCTATTCCCGTAAGGAAAAGTTAAAGATGAAGGAAGAAGGAGAAGGTGCTTCTGTAGAAGACAAGCCAAAGAAGACAACCCGCAAAAAGACGACTACAAAGAAGAAGACAACAACAAAGAAAACAACTGCAAAGAAGACAACATCAAAGCGTAAGACAACAAAGAAAGCAGGAAGTGAAGAATGATAGAAGCATCAGTTATCGGAGCAGGACTTGCCGGATGTGAGGCTGCCTATCAGTTAGCACAAAGAGGTATTTATGTGCGTCTTTATGAAATGAAGCCTGTAAAGTATTCACCAGCCCACCATTCCAATGATTTTGCGGAACTTGTATGTTCCAATTCATTGCGCAGCGATGCTTTAACCAATGCTGTAGGTCTTCTGAAAGAAGAAATGCGTACCATCGGATCCGTTATTATGAAAGCTGCCGATGATACACGTGTACCGGCTGGCAGTGCCTTGGCAGTAGACAGAGTAAAGTTTTCTGAAGAAGTAACAAATCTGATCCAGAACAATCCTTTGATTGAAGTTATTCATGAAGAAGTCGATAAAATACCGGATGGTCCATGTGTGATTGCGACAGGTCCTTTATCTTCTGAAGCAATGGTAAAAACTATCAGTACCATTATTGATAATAAGTATTGTTATTTCTATGATGCGGCTGCACCGATTGTGACAGCTGAGTCCATTGATATGACAAAGGCATACCGCAAGTCACGCTATGATAAGGGCAGTGCAGATTACATCAACTGTCCATTGAATGAAGAAGAATTCAATGCCTTCTATGATGCTTTAATTCATGCCGAATCTGCGCCTGTACATGGCTTTGAAGATGACAAGGTGTTTGAAGGCTGCATGCCTTTCGAAGTGATGGCTAAAAGAGGCAGAAAGACACTGTTATTCGGCCCAATGAAACCGGTAGGCTTACGCAGACCGGATGGGACCCGCCCATATGCAGTTGTACAGTTACGTCAGGATAATGTTGAAGCTTCACTTTATAACATTGTCGGTTTCCAGACGCACTTAAAATGGGGAGAACAGAAACGTGTTCTTCAGATGGTGCCAGGCCTGGAACATTGTGAGTTTGTCCGCTATGGTGTCATGCACAGAAATACATATATCAATTCTCCTGTATATTTAAAAGAAACCTATCAGTTTAAAGACAGGGATAATCTCTTCTTTGCAGGTCAGATGACCGGTGTAGAAGGATATGTGGAAAGTGCTGCTTCAGGTATGTTGGCCGGGATTAATCTTGCGCATGTATTACATAATGAAGATCCGGTTATGCCTGGTGAAGAAACCGTGATCGGATCCATGTCACACTATATTACGCATGCGGATCCGGAACACTTCCAGCCTATGAATGCCAATTTCGGTATTGTGCATCTGAAAGAGGCTGTAAATAAGAAAGACCGTAAGAGTGCCTATGCACCACAATCTCTTGCGATCATCAAAGATCTGAAAGAACATGGAAGAATCTGATAAAGTATTAGACCGGTTCCTGCAGCATCTGTCCCTGTCTCATACCGGTTCCAAAGATACCCAGGATGCTTATCATCGGGATATAGCCCGTTTTCTGCAATACCTTGATGACAGACATATAGATTCCTTTGAAGATGTCACCAAGGAAGATATCAGCGACTATATTGTTAAATTAAGAACAGGTGAAATAGGCGGTACACCATTGGGTAATGCTTCTTATGCTAGAAGCTTATCTGCATTAAAATCCTTCTACCGTTATTTAAACCGCAGTGAAGGGGTTAAGGCTAATCCGGTCAGAATGTTTCATGGTTCCACCAATCATCGCAAACTTCCTGAAGTTCTTACCTTTGATCAGATGGAGACAATGTTAAACAGCTTTGACCTTTCTGATCCGGTACAGGTACGCAACCGATGCATGATTGAAGTGATGTATGCCTGCGGCTTGCGTGTATCAGAATGTGCAGGTTTGAAAATACAAGATATTAATCTGAAAGATCAGTATCTAACAGTTATGGGAAAGGAATCCAAGGAAAGAATGGTTCCTTTCTATCATCGCTGTGCACAATTAATAGACTATTACCTGAAAGAGGCAAGACCTGTTTTCATGGAGAAAAAAACAGAACATGGCATTCTCTTTGTTAACCAGCATGGTAAGCCTATTACAACCCGTTCCATACAGAATGTATGTGAACAGACTGGTGTAGATGCAGGACTTCCGATTCATGTTCATCCGCATATGATCCGTCATTCTTTTGCGACACATCTTTTAGACAATGGGGCAGATCTCAGGGTTGTACAGGAATTATTAGGACATGAAAATCTTTCTACAACGCAGATTTATACGCATGTAACGCAGGATCGCTTACAGAAAGCAGTAGATGAAGCACATCCGCATGCACATGTCAGACAGAAATAATGCTTGCATCAAAAACATACTGTGATAAAATTTCATAGAAAGAAAAAAGGGACCTGAATGCAGTTGGCGTTGCGATTCCTTTTTTTTGAAAAGAACGGAGGCTATTGATGAACAGACATTCGCTTCTCTCTATGCATGATCTTTCTAAACAGGATATTAACAATATCCTGCATGAAGCTTTCCTGTTTGATAATTCTTATTCAGATTGGCAATTGCCTTGTAAAAAGGCGTTAGTTGCCAATCTTTTTTTTGAACCGTCAACAAGAACCCATTATTCCTTTGAAAGTGCAGAACTGCAGTTAGGCTGTAAGGTCGCAGATATCGATACAAAGCGATCCAGTGTCATGAAAGGAGAAAGTCTATATGACACATTACGTACATTAGAATCCCTTGGCTATGATTGCTTTGTAATCAGACATTCCAAAGACAGATACTATGAGGAATTGGAAAATATCAAAGAGCCAATACTTAATGCCGGGGATGGAGATGCGGATCATCCTACCCAATGCCTGCTTGACTTATTGACAATGAAGCAGGAGTTTGGAACCCTGGAAGGGTTAAAAGTAGTCATCTGCGGCGATGTACTTCATTCAAGGGTTGCCGCAAGTGACAAAACAGCATTGGAGATGTTTGGCAGTGATGTCAGATTTGCCGGTCCTAAGGAATGGGAAAGAGAAGGATATCCTGTCATTGATTTTGATGAAGCCATAGAAAAGGCAGATGTTGTCATGATGCTAAGAATACAGAGTGAAAGAGGAGCTGTACTTTCTGGTATCAGCGAAGGAGACTATCTGGAAAAATACGGTTTAACCAGGGAAAGATACAGCCGCATGCAGAAACATGCGATTGTCATGCATCCGGCTCCGGTAAACCGCAACGTGGAAATTGACAGTGATCTTGTTGAAGCAGACCGCTCCCGTATCTTCAAGCAGATGCAGAATGGTGTACTTGTCCGCAAGGCAGTTATCAAGCGTGCCTTTGGCTATGAGCCGTTTGAGGATATCCAATGAAAAGAATCATACGCAATGGCATGGTTCTCTATCATGATGAACTTGCCAAAAAAGAAATATTGTTTGATGAGAATCAGATTCTTGAAATAGCAGATCATATTGAAGGCGACTTTGAAGAAATTGATGCTTCAGGATTAACTGTATTACCGGGTCTTGTAGACGCCCATGTTCACTTTCGTGAACCGGGACATGAAGAAAAAGAAACGATAGCTTCAGGCTCTAAGGCAGCGGCACATGGCGGCTTTACAAGTGTATTTGCCATGCCGAACCTGATTCCTACACCTGATGATCCTGAAACAATACAGAAAGAATTAAATATTATTGATAAAGACAGCATTGTTCATACGTATGCTTATGGAACAATTACACGCCATGAAAAGGGAACAGAGTTATCTGATCTGAAAGGTATGTATAACAAGGGGGTCCGCTGGTTTTCAGATGATGGCTGCGGGATGAATGATCAAAAGCTAATGGCAGAAGCGTTGCGCTTCAGTAAGGAACATCGTGTCATCATTGCCTGTCATACAGAAGATCTGAACTACAGACCAAAAGGAGGGAGCGTTCATGAATCAGAATACGGCCATAAACATGGCTGGATTGGTATTCCCGATGAATGTGAGAGTGAACCATTAATTCATGATCTGAAAACAGCAGAAGAAACAGGAGGCATATATCATGCCTGTCATATCTCTTCTCATAAAAGTGTAGATGCATTAAGAAAAGCAAAGCAGAATGGTGTCAATTGTTCAGCTGAAGTAACTGCCCATCACCTTTTATTAGAGAATACAGATGTCAAAGGTCCTGTCTGGAAGATGAATCCTCCTTTAAGAACACATGCTGACCGTATGAGTTTAATCGAAGCGCTGGAAGATGGAACGCTGGACTTTATCGCAAGTGACCACGCTCCGCATACAAAGGCAGATAAAGAAAAACCGATGGATCAGGCTGCCTTTGGAATCGTATCTCTCGAAACAAGCTTCTCATTACTGTATACAGAGTTTGTAAAAGTACAGAAGAGATGGACATTATCACAGCTTGTTCACTGGATGAGCGATAAGCCTGCAGAAAGATTCGGTTTAGATAAAACAGGACGTATCGAAAAAGGATGGCACAGTGATCTGATCCTTGTAGATCTGAAACATCCTTACCGGATACATACAGAGAACTTCTTTTCCAAAGGAAAGAATACACCGTTTGAAAATTATGAAGTATATGGCAGATGCATGGAAACAATCGTTTCAGGCAGAACTGTATGGAAGGAGGACAAACAGTGAAAAGATATCTTGTATTAGAAGATGGAAGTTATTACGAAGGAGAAGGCTTCGGCAGTCATGACTATCAGACGGGGGAACTTGTATTCAATACTTCCATGACTGGTTATCAGGAAATCCTGACAGATAATTCCTATTGTGGTCAGATTGTCATGATGACTTATCCATTGATTGGTAATTATGGCA
The DNA here is from genome assembly GCA_019415435.1 of Erysipelotrichaceae bacterium. Taxonomy (GTDB): domain Bacteria; phylum Bacillota_I; class Bacilli_A; order Erysipelotrichales; family Erysipelotrichaceae; genus Bulleidia. The sequence continues at coordinate 7,095 of DXZE01000016.1, read as the reverse complement.
TTAACAGAGATGATAATGAATCTGTAAAGCCGGCTGTATTCGGCTTTGTCATACATGATTATTGTGAACATCCTTCTAACTTCAGATGCACAGAATCCCTGGATACGTATCTGAAAAGAGTCCATATTCCGGGTATCTATGGCATTGACACAAGAGCCCTCACCAGAAAGATACGCTCGATCGGTACGCTCAAAGCTTCTTTCTGTGATGAAAAAGAAGAAATTGAACCATTAGTCGGGAAGTTAAAACAAACTGATTTCTTACATGATCAGGTTTCCCGTGTATCTACCCGCAGCATCTATCCAATTCCGGGCAGAGGAAAGAAAGTGGTTGTCATGGACTTTGGCATCAAGCTCTCTATCTTAAGAGAATTATCCGCAAGAGGATGTGATCTGACAGTAGTGCCATATGATACAAGTGCACAAGAAATTCTGGAGATGCACCCGGATGGAGTCTTCTTATCCAATGGTCCTGGTGATCCAGCTGATCTTACGGATGTAATTGAAACTGTAAAACAGTTAATTCCTAATACGGTTATGTTTGGTATATGCCTTGGCTGCCAGTTAATATCCTTAGCCTGCGGTGCTAAAACATATAAGTTAAAGTTTGGTCATCGCGGTGCCAATCATCCGGTTGTAAACCTTGCGACAGGAAAGGTAGAAATCACATCTCAGAATCATGGTTTTGCGGTAGATATTGATAGTTTAAATCATACAAGACTGGAAATGAGCCATCAGGCTTTAAATGATAAATCCTGTGAAGGAGTAAGACATCTGGATTACCCATGCTTTGCAGTACAGTATCACCCGGAAGCTAATGCCGGTCCACAGGATTCCCGCTATCTTTTTGATGAATTTATCAGATTAATGGATCAGGAGGAACAGCATGCCTAAGCGTACAGATATACATAAAATCATGGTTATCGGATCCGGACCGATTATCATTGGTCAGGCAGCCGAATTTGACTATGCCGGCTCACAGGCTTGTGCTTCTTTAAGAGAAGAAGGCTATGAAGTCATTCTGATTAATTCCAACCCGGCAACGATCATGACAGATACGGCTACAGCTGATCGTGTCTACATTGAACCATTAACACTTGAATTTGCCAAAAGAGTCATCTTCAAGGAAAGACCGGATGCGATCTTAGGTTCTCTTGGCGGTCAGACAGGTCTGAATCTTGTTGTAGAGCTTGCGGAAGATGGTATTCTTGATGACTTTGGGGTTGAAGTATTAGGTACGGATATCGATGCCATTAACAGAGCTGAAGACAGAGAAAGATTCCGTTCCTTAATGCAGCAGCTGCATGAACCGATTCCGGAATCGGCTATCTGTCATTCCATTGAAGATGCAGTTAACTTTGCGGACAGTGAAGGTTATCCTCTGGTTGTAAGACCTGCTTATACATTAGGTGGAACCGGCGGTGGTTTTGCACATAATGAAGAAGAACTGAGACTGATCGCAGACAGTGGCTTAAAGATGTCACCGGTACATCAGATTCTTGTGGAACAGTCAATTGCCGGCTTCAAGGAAATTGAATATGAAGTCATGCGTGATGCCAAAGATAATGCCATTGTTGTATGTAATATGGAGAATCTGGATCCGGTAGGTATTCATACAGGCGACTCTATTGTGACAGCTCCTGTACAGACTCTTACAGACCGTGAAAACCAGATGCTAAGAAATGCATCGTTAAAGATTATCAGAGCATTAGGCATATGCGGTGGCTGTAATGTACAGCTGGCATTAGATCCTGAAAGTTTCCGTTACTATGTCATTGAAGTAAATCCACGTGTATCCAGATCCTCTGCTTTAGCTTCCAAGGCAACCGGTTATCCGATCGCAAGAATTTCTGCCAAGTTAGCAGTAGGCTATGGTCTTGATGAATTGATTAATCCAATCACAGGTACAAGCTACGCATGCTTTGAACCGGCACTGGATTACATTGTATGTAAGTTTCCAAGACTCCCATTTGATAAATTTCCAAATGCCGATAGACAATTAGGAACGCAGATGAAGGCTACTGGTGAAGTTATGTCTATTGGCCGTAACTTTGAAGAATCCTTTTTGAAATCGGTTCGTTCATTAGAGATCAAGACAGATCATATTGAAAAGAAAGAATTCATGCGGGAATCAAAGGATGATCTTTATCAGAAGATCAAATCCCGTGATGATGAACGTATCTTTGCGGTAGCCCAATGGCTGCGCAATGGCTATGACATGGAAACCGTCCATGATGTTACGCATATAGATTACTGGTATCTCTATAAGATTCAGCATATTATCGATCTTGAAAAAGAGATGCCTGCCTATCCAAAGAATCTAGATGTCTTAAGAAAGCTGAAGAAATACGGCTTTGCGGACAGCTATATTGCACGTAACTGGGGAATGAAGGAAAAAGATCTGTATGATCTGGAAAAGCAGAATGGTATTACACCTGTGTATAAGATGGTAGATACATGTGCAGGTGAATTTACATCGGAAACACCTTACTTCTATTCCACTTATGAAAAAGAAAATGAATCAGTCTCTTCAGATAAGAAAAAGATCATCGTATTAGGTTCTGGACCAATCCGTATTGGTCAGGGTGTTGAGTTTGATTATGCGACTGTACATTGTATAGAAACATTACATAAAGAAGGCTATGAAGCAATTATCATAAACAATAATCCTGAGACGGTATCTACAGACTTCTCTATTTCAGACAAACTGTATTTTGAACCACTTACAACCGAAGATGTCATGCATGTCATAGATCTTGAAAAGCCATTAGGTGTCATTGTTCAGTTTGGTGGACAGACAGCCATAAACCTGGCTGACTCTCTTGTAGAACATGGTGTTAAGATTCTCGGTACTTCTTTAGAAGGTATCAATAAAGCTGAAGACAGACATGAATTTGAAACCATGCTGGATAAGCTGGGCATTCCGCAGCCAGAGGGAGAAACAGCCTTTACTGTAGAGCATGCATTGCAGATAGCCCACCGCATCGGATATCCGGTCTTATTAAGACCTTCCTATGTATTAGGTGGAAGAGCTATGGAGATCATTCATGATGATGACGAGCTTGTTGTCTATATGAAGACAGCTGTACAGGAAATCTCTCATGATTCACCGATATTAGTTGATAAGTATGTACTTGGTACAGAATGTGAAATCGATGCTATAGCGGATGGAAAAGATGTCTATATTCCGGGTGTTATGGAACATATCGAAAGAGCCGGCATTCATTCAGGCGACTCTATCTCTGTCTATCCAAGTCAGACACTGTCTGAAAAGGTCAGGAACACGATCATTGACTATGGTATGAAGATAGGAAAAGGTTTTGGCTTTGTAGGTTTATTCAATATTCAGTTTATTGTAGACAAAGATCAGAAAGTCTATGTACTGGAAGTTAACCCAAGATCTTCCCGTACGGTACCATTCTTATCCAAGATCACAGGTGTTCCAATGTGTACGGCAGCTACTAAGGCAGTCCTGGGCGAGTCACTGGTAGAACAGGGCTATAAGCCTGGTTATCATCCTGAAGAACCGGGTCATGTCTATGTCAAGGCACCGGTATTCTCCTTCGCCAAGTTAAGAAGTGTAGATACAGTCTTAGGTCCGGAGATGAAATCAACTGGTGAAGCATTAGGTTGTGATGTGACATTTGAAAAAGCATTGTATAAGGCTCTGATTGCTTCAGGTGTACAGATACCAAGATATGGAAATGTTCTGATTACCGTAGCGGATCAGAATAAACCCGACGCATTATCCCTGGCTAAAAGATTCTATGCCATCGGCTATGGTATCTACGCAACAGAAGGTACCGCAAAGTATCTGCGCGAAAATGGTTTGTTTGTACATGATGCGGCGAAGATATCTGATCATAGCAAAGATGGAGAAAATGTACTGGGCATCATTCAGAAAGGTAAAGTCAGATTTGTGATTAATACCATGACCCAGTCTGACCGCTATACTTCTCAGGATGGTTTTTTAATCAGACGTGTATCGGCTGAAAATAATATTTCCTGTATGACTTCTTTAGATACAGCAGATGCTTTATGCAGAGTATTGGAATCTATGAGTTTCTCAATGATTTCCATGAATGAAATGGGGAAGTAAATGCATACAGATAATGGTCTGATTCTAGAAAATAAAGAACTTGCGCCAGGTATATGGCGTATGGATATTGAAACAGCACTTGCTAAGGAAGTGCTGCCTGGTCAATTCATGCAGGTAGAGGTTCCGGGATTCTTTCTCAGAAGACCAATCTCGGTATGCAATACAAAGAAAGATACTGTAACCCTTGTATACCGGATAGCTGGAAGTGGAACAGATGTCATGTCACACATGAAAGAGGGTGAGACTATCAATCTTTTTGGACCTCTTGGTAATGGCTTTCCAATTGAAGACAGAGATGTACTTCTGATTGGCGGCGGTATAGGTGTACCACCATTATTGAAAACAGCAGAAGCCTGTCTGGAAAACAATCATAAAGTAACGGTTGTCATGGGTTTTAATTCTGAAAAAGAAATCATACTGAAAGAAGACTTTGAAAAAGCAGGATGTTTGGTTTCTATCGCAACCATGGATGGTTCTTATGGAACAAAAGGAACAGTTATGGATGCGATTCAGGAAAATCATATAAGTGAACAGTTTGTTCTTGCCTGCGGACCATTACCGATGCTGAAGGCTGTAACCAATGCCTATAGGGAAGGATACATATCCCTGGAAGCACGCATGGCATGCGGCATGGGTGCCTGCATGGGATGTGTTGTAAAAGATAAGGATGGAAACAGTCTGAGGGTATGTAAAGAAGGCCCGGTGTTTAGAATTGGAAAGGTGGTGCTCTGATATGGATATATCAGTAGAATTACCGGGATTGCATTTAAAAAATCCGGTTATACCAGCTTCAGGATGCTTTGGCTATGGCAGAGAATTTGCTGAATTATATGATCTCTCTCTGCTTGGCGGAATTGCGATTAAATCCGCAACACCACATGAACGCTTTGGCAATCCAACACCACGTATCGCCGAAACACCAGACGGCATGCTGAATGCCATTGGCTTACAGAATCATGGTGTAGATTACATCATCGAACATGAACTTCCTTTTCTATCCCAGTTTGATACAGAGATCATTGCCAATGTTGCTGGAAGCAGTGAAGAAGACTATGTAGAAGTCATTCAGAAGATGAATCCTTCTTCTGTTGTAAAGGCATTTGAATTAAACATCAGCTGTCCGAATGTCAAGCATGGCGGCATGGGGCTTGGAACAGATCCTGCTTTAGCCGCAGAAGTAACCCGTATGGCAAAACAGGTTTCGCGAAAGCCAGTCTATGTCAAGCTTTCTCCTAATGTCACAAATATTGTGGATATTGCAAAAGCTTGTGAAGAGGCAGGTGCAGATGGACTTGTCATGATCAATACATTGCTTGGTATGAGAATTGACTTAAAAACAGGCAAGCCTGTTCTTGCCAATAAGACAGGTGGCTTATCTGGACCAGCTGTAAAGCCTGTAGCTATAAGATGCGTCTATCAGTGTGCACAGGCTGTACATATCCCGATTATCGGAGTAGGTGGTATTACAAGTGCTGAAGATGTACTGGAATTCTTATATGCTGGTGCTTCAGCTGTAGAAGTAGGTGCCGCAAATTTCCATGATCCGTATATCTGTAAGAAGATTATTGAAGATTTACCAGGTGTCTTGGAAAAATATGTAAATACATCTGTTAAAGATGCTGTAGGAAGGAGCTTTCGATGAGCAGAACAATTATTGCATTGGATTTTTCAAGCAGAGAAGAAGTACTGTCTTTCTTAGATCAGTTTGAAGAGCCTGTCTATGTCAAGATCGGTATGGAATTAACCTATGCGTGTGGTCTTGATATCATCAAAGAAGTAAAGGCAAGAGGACATAAGATATTCCTCGATCTCAAACTGCATGATATTCCGAATACTGTAAAAGGAGGTATGAAGAACCTTGCAAAGCTTGGTGTGGATATCATCAATTGTCATTGTGCTGGCGGCATTGAAATGATGAGAGCTGCTAAAGAAGGTATTCTGGAAGGAACACCGGAAGGTAAGGAGCCGGCTAAGTTAATTGGTGTAACCGTATTAACTTCTACTTCAAAAGAAGTCATGAATGAAGAATTAGGTATACCTGGAGAAGTCATTCATACAGTTGTCAGATACGCACAGAATGCAAAGAACGCAGGATTAGATGGCGTTGTATGTTCTGTTCATGAGGCAAAGGCAATCCATGAGGCGTGCGGTAATGATTTCCTGACTGTAACCCCAGGCATCCGCTTAGCAGGAAACAGTGCAGATGATCAAAAGAGAGTGTCTACACCAGCATATGCTAAAGAGCAGGGCTGTGACATGATTGTTGTAGGACGTTCTATTACAAAGAGTGATGATCCGATAGAAACATATAAAGCGATAGAGGAGACTATGTCTGATGGAAGAATATAAGAAGGAATTTACTGAATTCATGTTATCCTGCCACGCATTGAAGTTTGGTGACTTTACATTAAAAAGCGGTCGTAAATCACCATTCTTTATGAATGCAGGCGCTTATGTAACAGGTCAGCAGCTGCATCAGCTTGGCTTATATTATGCAAAGGCAATTCATGACAACTTCGGTGATGACTTTGATGTTCTTTTTGGACCAGCTTACAAGGGTATTCCTTTAGCAGTTACAACAGCTATTGCCTATGATGAACTCTATCATAAGGAGGTACGGTATTGTTCTAACCGTAAGGAAGTCAAGGATCATGGCGATGCCGGTATTCTGTTAGGCTCAAAGCTGGAGGATGGAGATCGTGTCATCATGATTGAAGATGTAACGTCATCCGGCAAATCCATGGAAGAAACCGTACCGATTGTAAGAGCACAGGCAAATGTAGAAATCAAAGGCCTGATTGTTTCCTTAAACAGAAATGAGAAGGGTAAAGGAAACAAGAGTGCCTTATCTGAAATAGAAGAAACATATGGCTTTCCTGCAGCCGCAATTGTCTCAATGCCAGAGGTGATCTCCATCTTAAAAGACAAAGGCATGCTGGATGAGGATCTCATGAATCGTCTGAATGCATATTACGCGCAATAAGGCGTAGAAAAATG
>DXZE01000015.1 GCA_019415435.1 Erysipelotrichaceae bacterium | reverse complement strand
GTAAGCAATCAGACTTCTCAAGAATCCCACGTGCTTTAGCTGTGGGAGTGTCAAGTGTCCAGAAAATGGACTGTCAGATAAAAATAACAGCACATATTATTCCAGTCTGTAAATTGTTATGGTTCTAATAGCCAGTAACAACAATTCACCTGACTTGGCGGGGGGGAGGAATAATTCCTGTAGATAGGCTGGTAAACGTATGAAATTCTTAAATAAAGTAAAAGAGATTATTGATAACATTCATGCGAAGCTACACAGAGACACAAAGATTGTAATCTGCAGCATTGCAGCCACAGCATTAATTTTAAATCAGTTTTGCACAGTGTTGGTAACTACCTTATAACTTAGATGACCTGCCGGAGTCAGAAAGCTGAATTGCTTTGGTAAGTGACTGTGCTCAGCGGTGGCAGGCCCCAGTACAGCTGCTTACTTAAGCAATGGGTGACTGCCACATTGAATAATGAATATGATCATTCCAGGCGTAAGACACCCTGAGACCACCTGGCTCACCTGTCTGCGGCAGCTTTGCCTTCCAGAAGGCTATCAGATAACAAAAGCCAATGGTGCAGCTACATCTGTTAATTTTACAATTGACTTTGATGGTCATGTTGCTGAATTAACCTGTGACAGTGATATTTCCAATACTCCTAAGAGAGGAACATTCAGTGTAAAGAAGAATGATCTCTATCCTGGTATAAATATTTCTGAAGGTGACAATGATCTTTCTGGTAAGTATGCATCAGTAAACAGATCAAAACATGATGTCGCTGCTAGATCTACAGGCATATAAAAACAGCCATAGTTGACACTATGACTGCTACTCACTGTTTGTGTCTTTCTGATCGTATATCTTTCTGGAATATTCACTAGGTGTAACTCCATAGTAAGCAGTGAACTTACGGGAGAAGTAGTGAATACTGTTGAATCCAAGCATGGATGCTACTTCTGAGATTGTATGATCACCAGAGCGGATTAATGTACGGCTTCTGTAAAGCTTGGCATTATTAATATACTGCTTTGGAGATATCTTCAGGTTATTACGGAATAAGTTCTGTAAGGTAGAACGTGATATGGAGAAACGATCACATACCTGATCTACCGGTAATGGTTCATAGAGATGCTTATTAATATATTCTACGATTTCTTCCATCAGCTGATCTTCAAAGTGCTGGTTGATAGGAGAAATAGGAGCTATGTTTTCTTCATTGCTCGTATGTAACTGCATGGCAACTAACAGATATTGTAATGAAGCTATCATGGCATCATCATGATATTCGCCGACTTCATCTGTAGCTTTAACAAAGTCATTGACATCTACTAATAAGGCTCTGGTTAAAGTAAAGACTCTGTTAAGCATGGAAGAGTTATGAATACCATCTGCCTGGAAGATAATTGTCATGTAAGAACATGCTTCATCAGAAGTAATACGCTGATCATGGAACTGACGAGGACCATAGAGAATGCATTGGTTGGCATTTACCTGATATATTGTTTTATCAACTCTTGTTTCAAGAGAACCATGATCTACATATGTCAATTCATAGAAGTCATGTACCTCACCATCAAATACATAACCCGGTCTTTTAACAACATAGTAATATGCCAATATCTCATTTATGCGAAGAGTTGGTACAATATGGTGATATTTATAAGGAGTGGACAATGTCCTGACTCGCTTAGCTGCATCGCCATGGAAGTATATGTCAAAAACCAATCTTCCATGCATCGGAACTAATGCAAAGTATGTATCGGCATTGATCTTGATGCCTCTGTGCAATGCAAAGTTATCAAAGGAATCCAGTTCCGGATCTTTTAATACCCGTAACATTCCCATACCTTCTATAGGATCTATATAAACTGACTTATCATAGCTTGTTACTTTTTCAACAGTATCATCAGTAACAGTGATACGCACTTTGAATAAGTCCTTCCTCTTTTTAAAGGAAGATGTAACAATGCCATATTTCAGATAGGTTGTACTTGTCGTTTTATCAAACATATTTTTTACCAAAAAGTATAAATAAAATATAGCATGCTACAACAGATATATCAATATGTTAGCGCTTACAGCGAAAGAGTGCCAGAGTACCGGAAAATACAAACTGTCAAAAATCGAGAATTAAAAAATTCCAAATACCGAAAATTACACCTAAATGAACAGAAAATATAAAGAAGATGTAAACGATTTCATTTATGATAATCACAGAAAGAGTGAAAGTGTTGACCAGCACTCGTTCTAATCAATCAAACAGGAAGGAGAAAGGGGGGTTATAGTTGCCTGACATAGTATTATGCAGAATTGACAATCGTCTGATTCACGGACAGGTTGCGACCCAGTGGTCTGGATCCATTGGAGCTAATCTGCTGCTGGTAGCCAATGATGATGTAGCAAACAATAAGCTGCGTCAGGGTCTTATGGACATGGCTGCTCCATCCTATGCCCAGACTAGATACTGGACACTGGATAAGACAATCTCTACCATTCACAAAGCTTCACCGAAACAGCATATTTTCCTGATTTGTGAAAATCCGGAAGACGTACTGAAACTCGTTGAAGGCGGCGTACCGATCAAGAAGGTCAACATCGGTAACATGCACATGGCAGAAGGAAAGCGGCAGGTCGCAGGATCTGTAGCTGTTGATGACGAAGATGTTGCAGCATTCAGGAAACTGCAGGAACTCGGCGTAGAACTGGAGATTCGCAGAGTGCCACAGGAACCTGCTGAAGACATCAACAAATTATTCAAATAATTTCTGCAGGAATCATTCCAATTTTCGTTTTTCAAAGATTTGTACAATTAAATAAGAGAGGATAGAATCAATATGCAAATTGTATTATTAGCAATCGTTACATTTATCTTTGCAATTGACCAGTTCTCGCTGACAGAACTTCTCTATCGTCCAATCATTGCCTGCCCTATCATTGGCGCAATCCTTGGCGATGTTAAGACCGGCCTTGTCGTAGGTGGTACATATGAACTTATGATGGTTGGTAACATGCCTGTCGGCGGAGCTCAGCCACCGAACGCCGTTCTTGGCGGAATCGTAGCTATGATTTTCGCAGTCAGATCTCACCTTGGTGTTGATCAGGCTCTCGGACTTGCCGTAGTATTCTCCATCTTCGGTCAGTACGCAGTTACATTAACATTCACACTGACATCCGGACTGATGGCCAAGGCTGATGAAGCAGCTGAAAATGCTGATCCATCCGGAATCACAAAGGTTAACCTGACAGCAATGTGCATCCTGGGTGCCCTGTTCGCAGTGCTCGCTGTTATTGCTTATGTAGGCGGCGAAGCTGCTGGTACAGCACTGTCTAACCTGTCTTCTAGCAGATACTTCTCCTTCATCATGGGTGGTCTTGGTGCTGCCGGTGGTATGATGAGATATTCTGGATTTGCAGTTCTGCTGAAGATTATGCTTGCTGATGATATGTGGGGTATTTACCTTGCTGGTTTCGCAGCTGCAGCATTATTCGGAAATGTTGACGCAACATCCGGAGCTACATTGATCCTTGTTGCATTCATCGGTGTCGCTATTGCACTGTATGACTACAACACAAATGTAAAGATTAAGAATATTACAAGTGCAGGAGGAGGAAGCGAAGATGGCATCTGAAGAATTAGTATATCAGGATTTGACACCTGCTGCGCCTCTTGATAAGAAGACGCTGAACAAGATGGTCTGGAGATCCATGAACCTGCAGGCATCCTTCAACTATGAAAGAATGCAGGCCGGCGGCTGGCTCTGGTCTATCCTTCCAGGACTTGAGAAGATTCATACAAACAAGCATGATCTGTCTCTGTCTATGAAACATAACCTTGAGTTCTTTAACACTCATCCATTCCTCGTAACATTCGTTATGGGTATCGTTCTGTCAATGGAACAGAACAAGGCTGACATCAACTCAATCCGTGCCGTACGTGTCGCAGCAATGGGACCTCTGGGCGGTATCGGTGATGCTCTGTTCTGGTTCACACTGGTTCCTATCACAGCTGGTATCACAGCTAACATGGCTATCGCCGGCAGTGCAGCTGGACCAATCATCTACTTCCTGATCACATTTGGTGTTCAGATGCTGCTTCGTTACTGGCTGATGTACATGTCCTATGATATGGGCACAAAGGCTATCGAAGTTCTGACCGCAAATGCTCGTGAATTCACACATGCAGCTTCTATGCTTGGTGTATTCGTTGTCGGTGCTCTGACTTGCAACTATGGTGCTACAACACTTGGTATGAAGATTCCTAACGGAACAGATGCAGATGGCAAGGCACAGTTCATTGTCATTCAGGGTCTGTTAGATAGTATCCTGCCAGCACTGATCCCATTAGCATTAACATTAATGTGCTACAACCTGATCAAGAAAAAGGGCTGGACAGCAACAAAGTGCATTCTCCTGCTCCTCGTCATTGGTATCGTAGGCTGCGCATTCGGTATCTGGTCTGGTGACTATATATCACTCGTTCCAGTTCCATGGCATTCTTAATTCTTAAGAAAGCTTAAAATAAAGAGCACCTTCGGGTGCTCTTTTACTTATCGTCTGTTTTATCAGCAGTTTCAGTTGTTTCGATAGATTCTGGTGTATCAGTAGTTTCGGTTGATTCTGCAGTATCATCAGTTTCTGAAGATTCCTGTTTCTCTTTTTCTTCCTGTTCTTTTAATTCAGCCATCTTTTTCTCATACTTATCGTAATAAACTGACTGAACATCATCACTGAGCGGAACCTTGTATTCTTCGTTATTCTTCACTTTATTCATGATCTTCTTCTTTGAAACAACATAGTAGATGGCAATCACCGCTATAATAATTACTGCCACAATAACCGGACTTTTTTCCATTAATGATTTAATCTCCTTATAATATTAGATGTTAGCATATAATTCATAATAACGTATGAATACGGAGGTAGTTTATGAGTGAAACATTAAAATATTTTCTGATATTACTGGCTATAGGAATTGTTCTGTATATTGCATGGACATTCTATTCCACAAGAGAAGTAGCCTATATGTCTATTCTTCTATATAAGAATGGAGATGCGGATGCGTATTTAAAAGAACTGGATTCCACTTCTGCCAGGGTTTTCTTTTCCAAAAAATTAAGAGTCTTAATGTCTATTGATGCCTGGTTAATGAAAGACGATAAAGAGAAGATACAGGCAGCGTTTGATCGTGCAGATGCCTATAAATTACGTCCGGCAGACAGATTCCTTGTACAGCAGAAAGAATTAACATGGTACATAGGTCAGAATAATCCTGATAAAGCCAAAGAAGTATTTGCGGCTATGAAGAAGAACTATGACAAGGATCTGACAAAGAAACAGAGAAAGTCTCATGAAGCAATGATGCAGGATGCCACATATACAAATGCCATTCAGCTTGAACATGATGGTAAATATGCCTCTGAATTAATGACCAGGGCTAAGAATCTGAAGGATGATATTCCGGCTGGAGTTACTTACTATAAAGCAGCCCAGTCTTACTATCTCAAGGGAGATAAGAAACAGTGCCAGCTTGCATTAGAGAAAGCAGAGCCTAAGTTAAGACAGACCAGTTATCATGAATCAGTAGAATCAATGTTATCCTCAAAGGACTACAGTACGATTCTGAATATCAAGGCATAAAAGAAAGATGATCAATTCCAAAAGGGTTGATCATCTTTTTCAAGATACATGTTTAAGCGAATCATAACAGAAAATATTCATAATAAAAAACCTCTGGAATATTAGCTCCAGGGGTTCAGTATATTTGTTAATTAGAACTTGATTTCTTCCTGATGGGAAGCGTACAGATATTCATCTACTGTATGAATAACACGATCCTTGACGATAGATACAGGATCATTATGCAGTTTGCCTTCACGTACCTTTGTATAGGCAATAGGCATGAACTGACTTAATACTCCTAACGGAACACCATCCCTGAAGTTATCAAACAGCTTCTGCTGTGCTTCTACAACTTCTGGCTGAGGCATATAGTATCTGCATCTGTCAGAGAAGGAGAACTTTCTCTTATAGGCAATCTCAGCATCTGTACCATGATAATGATGTTCATAGTATTTAGGATCTTTTTTCATGGCTTCATCCAGTACTTCCATGAAGTGAGACTGTTTCTCAGGCTGATCCTTGTATACTTCCTTTTCTGCATAAGCAAGGGAGAATAAACCTTCTCTCATCGCAAATGTCAGACCAGGGCCAACTTTCAGAATACCAACACCATCTTCTACCAGTTCTCTTAAAGCATACTTTGTCTGGTAGTCTGTGGAATGTCCTTCAAATACAAAGTCAGGATATTCCTTGATGGAAGCCATCAGATCAACAGCCTTGGAACGATCATAAGGTGTGCATCCTGCATCCTTCTCTTCTACCCCAGGCTGTACAACAAATCCGATAACCTGATTCCATGCTTCATCAAGACCATGTTCATGGAAGCTCTTTTCAAAGATAGAAACTGTATTCTTGAAATCTTCTACTCTGGTAACCTGCAGTCCTGTATCAACTGCCTGCTGGGATCCACCTGGAATCGGAACTTCAGAACCTACAATATAAACAGGGTGAATTGCCTCAGGATTCTTCTTTAATAATTCCTTATATGCATTCTCTGCGACAATAGCCAGTTCAGCACCTCTTCTGGAGATGACTTCATCAGATAATCTTGTGTTCGGATCATCAGATGCAACCTTCATGGATGTATCAATATGAATCTTTGTGAAACCTGTAGCTACGAACTGTCTGATTAATTCAGATGCTTCTGCCATTGCCTTATCTTCATTATAATGTGCAAATGTCAGAGGCCCCAGATGGTCGCCACCGAGTATGATCTGACTCATTGGCAGTCCTTCTTCAGCAGCTAACTTCTGAATGAATGTCATGAAGTCAGCCGGCTTCATACCTGTATAGCCGCCATACTGGTCTACCTGGTTGGCAGTAGCTTCAATTAACAGGATGGAATTTGTTTCCTTTGCTCTCTGCATGCATGCTCTGAGTGTCAGACCGTTAGATGTACATGCACTGTAGATACCTACCTGTTTGCCTGCTTTCTGCAGACGTACAATATTTTTTAATGGATTTTCCTTTGGCATATAAATATATAACCCTCCTGCTATTATTATAGAAAAGAAAGGGTTAACATTCTGATATCCGATTTGCACTTTTAGACAAGTAATTATACTGAAAAGTGAAAAATAGTTGATATCACTAACATTGTGCTCTTGTCTTTTCAAATACGTTATTTTTTCATATAATGTTGAAGAATGCAGTGAAGGGAAGAGTATTCATTCAAGCAGGTACAGAGAGCATGTGGCTGGTGAAAACATGGTACTGTGAAAATGATGAACATGAACCCGGAGCAGAATATTCCAACAGGATATTCCGGAAGAACTCCGTTAAAACAAATGAGTGTCTTCATAAGTCATTATGAAGGAAGATAAAGGTGGTAACGCGTGCAAGACGTCCTTTCATTCGGGATGTCTTTTTATGTACAGGGAGGTGCATGCTATGACAGTCAATAAAGAACCATATTACATTACAACCGCTATTGCGTATACATCGGGCAAGCCGCATATCGGCAATGTCTATGAAATTGTATTAGCTGACAGTATTGCCAGATACAAGCGGTTAACAGGCTATGATGTCAGATTCCAGACCGGAACCGACGAACATGGTCAGAAGGTAGAAGATAGAGCCAAAGAAGCTGGCTTAACACCTAAGGAGTATGTCGATAAGATCAGTGGAGAGATCAGGGAACAGTATGACTGCATGAATGTTTCTTATGATCACTTTATCCGTACTACAGATCCTTATCATGAGAAACAGGTTCAGAAGATCTTTAAGAAACTGTATGATCAGGGTGATATTTATAAGGGACATTATGATGGCCTGTATTGTCAGGAATGTGAAGCTTACTATACACCTTCCCAGATCAAAGAAGAGGGTATCTGCCCGGTATGCGGCAGTAAGCTAACGCATATGAAGGAAGAAGCATACTTCTTCAAGATGAGCAAGTATGCGGACAGATTAATCAAGTATATTGAAGATCATCCTCATTTCATTCAGCCGGAGAGCAGAAAGAATGAAATGCTCAATAACTTCTTAAAACCAGGATTACAGGATCTTTGTGTATCCCGTACATCCTTCAAGTGGGGTATTCCGGTAGACTTTGATCCAAAACATGTTGTTTATGTATGGATTGATGCATTAAGCAACTATATTACCGGTCTTGGCTATGATGTGGATGGCAACAGTGATCCGATGTATAAGAAATACTGGCCTGCAGATTTACATCTGATCGGTAAGGATATTGTCAGATTCCATACCATTTACTGGCCGATTATGTTAATGGCATTAGGTGAGCCTTTACCAAAGCAGATATTTGGTCATCCATGGTTATTAACTGGTGATGCCAAGATGTCCAAGTCCAGGGGCAATGTTATCTATGCCTCTGATCTGGTAAGTCTCTTTGGTGTAGATGCAGTGAGATTCATTATGCTGCATGAGATGCCATTTGCCCAGGATGGACATATTACCTATGATCTGATGATTGAAAGAATCAATGCAGATCTGGCTAATAACTTAGGTAACTTAGTCAACCGTACATTATCTATGGATAACAAGTACTTCAATGGTACTGTTGCTAATCCTGGTGAAGAAGAACCGCTTGATGAAGAATTAAAAAAAGCAGCTTTGGATACTGTAGCCAAAGTCAATGCCAATATGGATACACTGCATGTGGCTGATGCGATTCAGGATATCCTGGATCTCGCGTCCAGATGCAACAAGTACATTGATGAAACAGAACCTTGGAAGCTTGCCAAGGATCCTGATCAGATCGGCAGATTAGCTACAGTTCTGTATAACCTGCTTGAAACAATCCGCTTTATCGGTATTCTCTTAAAGCCTTATCTGCCTGATACAGCAGACAAGATTCTGGAACAGCTTCATACAGAAAAGACATCTTATGATGATCTGACCTTCGGTCAGCTTGAAAACGGCATCACAATTACTGATAAGCCAGAGATTCTCTTTGCAAGATTAAACCAGAAGGAAATCATGGATAAGGTAGAACAGATGCAGAAGGTTCAGAAGGCAGAAATCAGAAAAGCTGAAGCAGCCAAGAATGAAGTCACAATTGATGATTTTGCCAAATTAGATTTAAGAGTAGGCAGAGTTGTCGCATGTGAAAGACATCCGGATGCGGATAAGCTGTTTATCTTAAAAGTAGATATTGGTGAGAAGGAACCAAGAATAATTGTCTCTGGTCTTGCCGGAAGCTATACACCAGGTCAGATGATTGGCAAGCATATTGTTGTTGTCGCAAATCTGAAGCCTAGTGTTATCAGAGGCGTACAGAGTAACGGTATGTTATTGGCTGGCAAGGAAGGCAATGAAGTCACGGTTGTAGAGGTCAATGGTCTTGAACCAGGCAGTAAGGTTTCCTGATAATATACGTACAGGTGAGATATCCTGTACGTTTTTTTAGTCTCTTTGCGTTATACTTTACGCATGAAACAATTCACAATCGTTGCACGTCTGGATGAACTGTCCCAGATGCTTTCAAAAGATGTCAATAAGAAATTAGAAGAATCAGGGTTTATCAGAAATGACAAGCATCCTGATACAGTTCTGGTTATCGGGGGAGATGGAACATTCCTGTATGCGGTACATCAGTATATGGATCAGCTGAATGATGTACGTTTCTTTGGTATTCATACCGGTACATTAGGTTTTTATTCTGATTATAAAGATGAAGAAATACTGGATTTTATGAATGTTCTTTTACAGGATAAGGGAAAAGAAGAAATATATCCGGTATTACAGGCATCTGTAGGAAGTCATAAGTACTATGGACTCAATGAAGTAAGAATAGAGAATGCGGCCAGAACCCAGGTCATGGATGTCTATATCAATGCCGGTAAGTTTGAAACTTTCCGTGGTACGGGTATGTGTATCTGTACGCAATTAGGATCTACTGCTTATAACCGTTCTTTAGGTGGGGCAGTTATAGAAGAAGGTCTTAACTTAATAGAGATGGCAGAGATATCCGGTATTCATCATTCACGCTATCGTTCTCTGGATGCCCCATTTGTATTAAAGGCTGACAGTATTCTGGATTTCAGATCTGAATCCTTTGATGGAGCTTTATTAGGTGTTGACTCTGATGTTTATCCATTAGATGGTGCAAAACATGTGGAAATCAAGATCTGTCAGAGTAAGAAAGTAAGAGTATTAAGAGGGAAGAATGTTTCTTACTTCAGAAAATTAAAGACACTGTTCTGATACAATAGGTAATATGAAAAACTGGCATGCATTTTTTGAAATATTAAGGTTTCCTCTGGAAATACTGTTAATTGCTGTTATGATTGCCGGTATTGGCAATTTAATGGTAAATCCTGTATTTGGATTAGGTGTATTAACAGATAACAGTTATGTAGAAATGATTGGCAATGTTCTGATCAAGACAGGACAGTTTGTGATTGTAAACTTTCCACTGTTGTTTTTACTGCGTCTTGTGGCCAGAAGAAGCGGGAATACAACAACAATCTTATCCGCAGGCATAGGCTATGTCATATTCAATGCCGGAACTATGTTAGCGGATGATACAAACTTACCAGCTACTGCCTATTCTTCCATATTAGGATTGAATATGTCTGTCACAAGAGGCGGTACTTTAACCGAAACAACAAGATACCCTTTACAGACAGGTATCTTTGCGACAATCGTAGTAGCCTTTATTACCCTGCTTGTTTTTGAAAGATTAAAGACAAAGAATGAATATGGATTCTTTGGGTTTATATCAAGAGATGCAGCGTGTCTCATTATTACAGTATTCTTTTCATTACTTGCCGGAATAGGTTTTGCGTATATATGGCCATATGTCATTCAGGGTATACAGCAGTTAGTCACATTCATAGCATCTGATACAACGAATCCTGTTAATCTTGCTTTATATGGAATCTGTGACAGATTCTTTGGAAGTATTAACCTGGCAGCTATGATCAGACAGCCGTTCTGGTATACATCAGATGGAGGAAGCTGGATATCTGTCGCAGGAGCTTCTATTACAGGTGATGTCAGTATATGGCATGGACAGATTAATGCCGGTATCTTAACCGGCATGAGTGGAAGATTCATTACCCCGTATTACATACTGAATCTATTTGCCTTTCCATCATTAATATGGGCTATGTATTCCATGTATACCAATAAGATTGAAAGACGGAGAATTCGTATGTTATGCATCATTGTGACAATCGCTTCATGGTTTAGCGGAACGATGTTACCAATAGAATTGATGCTGTTATTGTTATGCCCGTTATTATTTGCAATACATTTAGCTTATACAGGTCTTCTGTTTGGGATATTACAGGCATTGCATATATATTTAGGTTTTAACAACGGTGGTACAACAACCATAGCTGCTATGCCTGGTACATTACCGGAATTCTTATCCTACATTTCCAATCCGTCCTTACAGCAGACATTGGTATGGATATTGTTAATAGGTGTGATTACCGGGGCAGTGTATTACTTTACGACAAAGTTCTATTTTAAATATCTGGCAATAGATCTCTTTAAGACAGGCGATAAAGACAGAGCAGTAGATGGTACGATACAGGCTCTTGGCGGTATAGAGAATATCCGTATGAGTGAATCTTCTGTCAGGGTTGTGACGGTATCTGTCTATGATCCAGGTAAGGTAGATATCCAGCAGTTAAGAAGACTTGGATCGTATCGTGTATATGAGACAAAGTTCGGTTATAACCTGTGCTTTGGATCAGCTTCTACAATGATAAGAGACGGTATAGAAAAAGAACGCAGAAATAAGGTCAGAGATACAGAGTGAACAGGACGATAACAGACAAGTTATTTACAACGGAGCAGTTAAGAAGATTAATTGCTCCTTTGATTGTGGAACAGTTATTAGTACTGTTTGTAGGTATGTTAGATACATTGATGGTTTCACATGCGGGTGAAGCAGCGGTATCAGGTGTATCTATTGTTAATGAAGTCAATTATCTGATTATTACAATACTGACGGCTTTATCGGCAGGCGGTGCAGTCGTGGTATCACAATATATCGGTAATCATAATCAGAAAGAGGCAGGCTTAGCCGCATCCCAGATGATGATGATTTCTACGCTCACCGGTATTGTGATGATGAGTTTATCTGTATTGTTTTGTAAACAGATACTGAATCTTCTTTATGGTTCTGTAGAACCAGAAGTCATGAAAAATGCAGTGACATATTTCTATATCACTGCATTATCATTTCCCTTCCTTGGCATGTATAACAGTGCTTCTGCCATCTATCGCAGTATGAATGAAACCAAACAGATCATGTATGTTTCTATCATCATGAATGTCATTAATATGACTGGTAATGCCATAGGTGTATATGGTCTTCACTTGGCTGCGGCAAGTGTAGCCTGGCCTACATTAATATCCAGAATGACGGCGGCATTACTATTAGGTACAAGATCATTTGATAAGCGTAATCTGATCCATGTGGATAAGAAATATATATTTTCCATACATGGAAACATGATTCATAAGATATTAAAGATAGCTGTACCTAATGCCATAGAAAATGGTTTATTCCAGTTTGGAAGAATCATCGTAACGATATTCGTAGCTTCCTATGGTACATCCCAGATTGCGGCAAATGGTGTGGCAGACAGTCTTACTAATCTGGCTTTGGTTACGGCAGGAGCCATGCAGTTAGCAATTGTTACAGTCATAGGACAATGTACCGGGGCAGGAGATTATGACCAGGCAGAGTATTACTTTAAGAAGTTATTACGATGGTCTTATATGCTTGCGGCAGTGAATTGTCTGATTGTTTTCCTGATACTTCCAGTAACGATACAGTTATATTCTTTATCTTCTGAAACAGCAGAGATCGTCAGACAGTTAATGATTACATATCTTATTGCAGATGTGTTGATTGAACCATTGGCTTTTGTTTTACCAAATGGTTTGAGAGCTGCAGGCGATGCAAAGTTCACCATGGTAACTGGTGTATTGTCTATGTTTATTGTGAGAATCTCATTAGCGTATGTTCTGGGTACAGTCATGCATATGCATGTGTTAGGCGTGTATCTTGCCATGTATTGTGACTGGATGGTAAGAACGATATGTTTTGTGATTCGTTATAAAAGCGGGAAGTGGAAGAGATACAGGCTGGTATAACTATTATGCCTTTTCATCATTCAGAAACATCTTCTGTTTCCATCCGCCTTTAAGATATCTTCCAACAAAGAAGATAGTCCTGCATATCCAGTCAATGATCATCGCAATCCATACACCAATCGCACCCATACCAAAGTGAGCACCTATGATCCATGAGAAAAGGATTCTGTTAACAGCCATAGAGATAAGGGAAACAGTCATCGTAAACTTAACGTCATTACATGCCCTTAACATGTTTGGTAATACAAAGGCTAGCGGCCATATGAACATGGCACTGACATCATGAATCATGACTAATAACCAGGCAAGGTTTAATGTCTGTTCACTTAATCCATATAAATGCAGAATAGGTCTTAAGAGAATTAACAGAGGGATATCCATAACCCACATACCGATGTATGTGATCTTCATGAGTTTCTTTGTATAGAAGCGTACCTGTTCTTCATCTTTGGCACCTGCACATTGACCAATAACAGTAATCATCGCAAGACTCATGGCTTTGCCGATGATGACACCAACTCCATCCAGGTTATTCGCAACTCCATTCGCTGCTATCTGCATGGTTCCAAATGTTGCAATAATAGAAACTACAATGACTCTGCCAAGTTCAAAGATGCCATTCTCTATACCACTTGGAATGCCTATATAGAGAATTCTGTGAATGACATTGCCATCAATATGGAATCTTTCTTTTAAGTAATGCACATCTAATGTCTGATCTAATAAGAGATAGGTCACAATACCTGCGGCTACTCCTCTTGAAAAGAAGGAAGGCCAGGCAACACCCGCTGCTCCTAAATGGAGTACGAATACACCAATCGCATTACCGACAATGTTCATGATATTCATGATCAAAGATATACGTAAGGTAATGCGGGAGTTGCCCATAGATCTGAATAAGGCAGCTCCGGCATTGTATACAGCCAGAAATGGGAAAGATAATCCGGTAATGACAAAGTAGACAATGGCATTATGCATGACATCATCATCAATCGATCCAAAGAATAATCTTAAGATCGGACGATTGAAAGCTAAGGCAATGATCATAAGAATGATACCGGCTGTACCAAGTGTAAACAATAACTGGTTGGCAGAACGGCTGGCATTGTTTTTCTCATGTGCACCAAGATATTGGGATGCGACAACTGCACCACCAGTAGCTAAGGCAGAGACGATAGCTATGATCAGGTTATTCACCTGATCGACTAAGGAAACACCAGAGACGGCAGCTTCACCTGCAGAAGAAACCATCATGGTATCTGCCATACCTACGGTTATTTCCAGTGTCTGTTCAAATATCAGCGGGACAATTAATCTTTTTAAATAAGAATCTGTAAATAATTTCTGATTCATACAGATGGCAATTATAGGGCAATTGTGTCTGAATGTTAAAGAAAGAATCAGAGTATCAGACCATTAGGATGTTAATGACGTGATATAATAGGTACGCTTTTTAAGTGGATAAATATGGCTAAAGAGAAAACATATACACCAATGATGCAGCATTATCTCAGCATCAAGAAACAATATCCGGATACATTAGTGTTTTATCGAATCGGGGACTTTTATGAGATGTTCTTTGATGATGCCAGGATTGCATCGAGAGAGCTGGATCTTGTCTTAACCGGTAAGAGTGCAGGGGTAGAAGAAAAAGTGCCGATGTGCGGTGTTCCGCACCATGCCGTACAGTCTTATATCCAGCGTCTTGTCGCAAGAGGTTATAAGGTGACGATTGTTGAACAGATGCAGGATCCTAAGGAAGCACAGGGACTTGTTGAAAGAGATGTTATCAGAGTTATCACACCAGGTACAGTGATGGATGAGATTACGGATGAGAAGTCTTCGGTGTATCTTGCGGCAGTGATTGACTATGGTTATGGCTATGCCTTGTCTTTTGCGGAAGTATCCACAGGTGAAAACTTTGTGGAGAATTGTGCTCATAAGGATAATGCCTTGTTACAGATGATCATTAAGAACAATGCCCGTGAGGTTGTTGTGAAGCATGGTTTCAGAGAACGTATTCTCAAACAGCTAAGAGAGATGCAGATTGTTATCTCGTATTGTGACAATACGGATATCAAAGAAGAATACAAGCCTTTAACAGATGAGATAACCAAGGACTATGATCTGGAATCTTATGGCCTGATGTTAAATTATCTCGAGGCAACCCAGAAACATATGCTTGCCCATCTTCAGACAGCAGTACTTGCGGAAGAAGATGAAGTTCTGTATATGGATTACTCTACCAGACAGAATCTTGAATTAACGCAGCCCCTGCATGAAAATGGCAAGGCTATTACGTTATGGTCATTCCTGGATACATGCAAGAGTGCCATGGGGTCAAGACAATTAAGAAAGTGGATTGAAAGTCCGCTTGTATCACAAGAAAAGATAGAAAAGCGTCTGGACAGAGTGGAATGGCTCATGAAGAACTTCATGAAACGTCAGAAGATCAGAGATTCCCTGGGTAATATTTATGACTTACAGAGATTAATTGCAAGATGTGCCATGAATAATGCCAATGCGATTGACTGTCAGAGATTAGTAAAGACATTGGCGGAAGTTCCAACTGTATTGGCACAGGTAGATGGCGAACCATTCAAGGCATACAGTACCCTGGATCCTTTAAGTGATCTCTATGATCAGATCAAGGATGCTTTTAAAGATGACTTACCTGTATCTAGAACCGATGGCGGTATGTTCAAGGATGGCTATAATACCGAACTGGATGAAGCCAGGGAGATACAGAGAAACGGCAGAGACTTTATCGCTTCCTTAGAAGCAAAGGAAAGAGAAAGAACCGGAATCAAGACTTTAAAGATCGGTTATAACAAAGTCTTTGGCTATTACATAGAGATATCCAAGGCTGCCGCAAAGCAGGTTAAGGATGAATGGGGTTATATACGCAAACAGACCTTAACAAATAATGAAAGATTTATTTCTCCGGAATTAAAAGAAAAAGAAGATATGATCCTGCATGCAGAAGAGAATGCCATCAGGATTGAAAAAGAATTATTCCAGAAGATTCTGGAAGAAATACGCAAGTATCTGCCTAAGTTACAGAAACTGGCTAAAGCTTTAGCTGAGATTGACTGCTATGCGGCTTTAGCAGAAGATTCTTCAAAGTATGGTTATACAAGACCTGTATTTGATGAAGATGAATTAGATATCAAAAGCGGCAGACATCCGATCTTAGATGAAATGATGAAAGATCCAAAGTATGTAGCTAACAGTCTTCATCTGGATCATGATACCAGTATTCTTTTGATTACCGGTCCTAATATGGGTGGTAAATCTACGTATATGCGTCAG
The DNA here is from genome assembly GCA_019415435.1 of Erysipelotrichaceae bacterium. GTDB lineage: Bacteria > Bacillota_I > Bacilli_A > Erysipelotrichales > Erysipelotrichaceae > Bulleidia. The sequence goes on along the minus strand of DXZE01000015.1, from coordinate 22,278 downwards.
ACAGCTTTAATTGTAATTATGGCTCAGATCGGATGCTTTGTGCCGGCCAGGAGCTGTCATATGCCAGTCTTTGACAAGATCTTTACGAGAATAGGTGCTTCTGATGATATTCTCTCTGGTCAGTCTACGTTCATGGTAGAAATGACTGAGGCAAATCATGCCCTGCAGGAAGCTACAGATCATTCATTGATATTATTTGATGAAATAGGCAGAGGTACATCTACGTATGATGGTATGGCATTAGCTCAGGCAATGCTGGAATATATCGCATCCTGTATTCATGCCAAAACATTGTTTTCTACCCACTATCATGAATTGACTTCTTTAACAGATTCCGTAGGATGCGTAAAGAATGTACATGTTGTTGTAAAGGAGGATAATGAGAAGGTTACCTTCTTATATAAGATTAAAGATGGTCCGGCTGGTCATTCCTATGGTATTAATGTCGCAAGACTTGCAGGCTTGCCAGAGTCTGTACTGGATCGGGCAAAACAGCTTCAAAAGGAACTGGAATCGAAGAAGAGAGTCGTCCAGCAGAGTTTCCAGGTAGTGGAAATGAAGAAGGAAGATCCTGAAGCAGATGCGATTAAGGATAAGCTGAATGCGGTTGATCCGGATGCTTTATCCCCCAGAGAAGCATGGGTTATGCTGAATGACCTCTGCGAGGAGGCTAAGAAGAAATAAATGGAACAGGATAAGATAGTTATCAGAGGTGCCAGAGAGAATAATCTTAAGAATATTTCTCTGGAAATACCACGTAATAAAATGGTTGTCATGACCGGTTTATCCGGCAGTGGAAAGACTTCTTTAGCATTTGATACGATCTATGCCGAAGGACAGAGAAGATATGTAGAATCTCTTTCTGCTTATGCAAGACAGTTTTTAGGCGGTGTAGAGAAGCCGGATGTAGACAGTATCGAAGGCCTTTCACCAGCTATATCCATCGATCAGAAAACAACATCCAATAACCCCAGATCTACCGTAGGTACAGTCACAGAGATCTATGATTATCTGCGTCTTTTATATGCAAGAGCCGGTACACCATACTGTCCGAATCACAATATTCCGATCACTGGTCAGACTGTACAGGAAATGGTAGATGAAGTCATGAAGCTTCCTGACCGTTCCAGATTAACAATCTATGCACCAGTGATCCGTAATAAGAAAGGTACCTTTAAAGATACCTTCCATAAGTTATTGAAAGAAGGCTATATCAGAGTCAGAGCGGATGGGGAAACCCGGATGCTGGAAGATGACATTGAACTAGAGAAGAACAAGCGTCATGACATTGATGTAGTCGTAGACAGAATTATCAAGACTGCAGATTCCAGAAGCCGTCTGAATGATTCCATTGAAACAGCAGTTAAGTTAACAGATGGCAGAGTGATTGTCTCAGATGGCGAGAATGAGAAGTTATTCTCAGCCAACTATGCATGCCCGATCTGCGGATTCTCTGTACCAAATCTTGAGCCAAGACTGTTCTCTTTTAATGCACCTTTAGGAGCCTGCGATGTATGTAAGGGATTAGGTTTTACCGAAGAAGTAGATGTGGATAATCTGATTCCGGATCCTTCCATGACAATCAATGAAGGTGGTATCCGGTATTATAAGAACATAGCCGGTACAGATAATATTGAATGGCAGACATTTGTTGTTTTATGCAATGCATATAAGATTCCTTTAGATAAGCCTATTTCAACATTAACCAGGAAACAGATGGATGTGATTCTGCATGGATCTGACAAGCCGATCAAGTATGATATTACTTCTTCCTCCGGCAATCACTATTCACGCAATGACTATATTGAAGGCGTTAAGGATCTGATTGAAAGAAGATATGCGGAAACCAATTCTTCTATGTTCAAGGACTGGTACCATTCTTTCATGATTGAAACACCATGTCCTAAGTGTCATGGCAAAAGACTGAATGAACAGGCTTTGGCTGTTAAGGCAGGCTCTAAGAATATCTCTGAGTTTACTGAGTTATCTGTTGTTAAAGCATTGGATTATATTGATAAATTAAAGCTCGATGAAGAGAAGACAAAGATAGCGGATATGATTCTGAAGGAAATCAGATCACGTCTGGAATTCTTAAAGAATGTAGGTCTTGAATATCTGACATTAGACAGACTTGCGGGTACTTTATCTGGTGGTGAATCACAGCGTATCAGATTAGCTACCCAGATCGGATCAAGACTATCTGGTGTACTGTATGTCATGGATGAACCTTCTATCGGTCTTCACCAGAGAGACAATGCAAAGCTGATAAGAACCATGAAGGATATGCGTGATCTTGGCAACTCCCTGATCATTGTGGAACATGATGAAGAGACCATGATGGCAAGTGACTGGATTGTGGATATCGGGCCTGGTGCTGGTATACATGGTGGTCAGGTGATGGCTTCCGGTACACCAGAACAGGTCATGAATACACCTGAATCCATTACCGGTCAGTATTTATCAGGTAAGAAGATTGTGCCGCTTCCAAAGAAGAGAAGAAAAGGCAATGGCAAGTATGTAGAACTGAGAGGGGCAGAAGAACATAATCTGAAAAAGATTAATGTAAAGTTCCCTCTGGGCAAGTTCATTGTTGTAACAGGAGTATCCGGATCTGGTAAGTCTACATTAGTCAATGATGTATTTATGAAGGCTGTCTTGCAGAATCTTGGCAGAGTCAGAGTACATCCAGGTAAGTACAAGTCTATTAAGGGATTAGAGAATATTGATAAGCTGGTTCAGATAGACCAGCAGCCGATCGGGCGTACACCACGATCCAATCCTGCGACATATACAGGTGTATTTGATGATATCCGTGATGTATTTGCCAAGACACCTGAGGCAAGATTAAGAGGTTATGACAAAGGGCGCTTCTCCTTTAATACAAAGGGAGGCAGATGTGAAGCCTGCCAGGGTGATGGCGTCAAGGTTATCCGTATGAACTTCTTGCCGGATGTATATGTGCCTTGTGAAGTATGTCATGGCAAGAGATACAATGAGGAAACCCTGCAATGTACATATAAGGGTAAGAATATTTATGATGTATTAGAGATGTCAGTAGAGGAAGCTCTGCAGTTCTTCTCTGCTCATCCTAAGATCAAGAATAAGTTACAGACATTATATGATGTAGGTCTGGGCTATATGAAGCTGGGACAGGCTTCTACTACTTTATCTGGTGGTGAAGCACAGCGGGTTAAATTAGCCAGTGAATTACAGAAGAAAGCTACCGGCAAGACAGTCTATATTCTCGATGAACCGACAACAGGTCTGCATACAGATGATGTCAGGAGATTAATCGGTGTCTTGCAGAGAATTGTCGATAATGGTGATACGGTACTTGTTATTGAACATAATCTGGATGTCATCAAGTGTGCTGACTGGATTATTGATCTAGGCCCGGAAGGTGGCGATAATGGCGGTACAATCGTATGCCAGGGCACGCCAGAACAGGTCGCAAAGGTACCGGAAAGCTGGACTGGACAGTATCTTGTCAAGGCATTGGAGTGGACCAAAGAACATCAGAAGGAAGGACAGGAATAATCTGTTCTTCTTTTTATGATGAAAGTTTGTGAAATATTAAAGCATGCATACTTTAAGAATTGTTTTTGGTAATGCTATAATTGTATCCACGAGGATTTGACTATGTCAGATGTGAAATACGATAAGAAGGTTACTGTACGGGAAATAATGGATTTCTTTAAGTTTGAACAGTTGACAGGTGATGATCATTCACTGGATCGCTGGACAATTGTACCGGATGTCAATCGTCCGGGTTTTGAACTGTGCGGTTTTTATAAGGCAACAGAACCAAGACGTATTGTAGTTATAGGTAATAAGGAATCTGATTTCATAAAGAATATGAGTGAAGCAGACCAGAGAGCCAGATTTCCATTGTTAACAGATGGGCTGACACCTGCTTTGATTATCACCAAGAATAATGAACTTCCGCCAATATTAAAAGAAGTCGCAGAAGATACCAATTTCCCTATCCTAAGAACATCATTAGAGACATACCGTCTGGTGGCAGATATCATCACTTTCCTGGATGAGAAGCTGGCGCCTGAAGATACATTAAGCGGTGTGTTGATGACAATTCATGGTGTGGGTGTTTTATTAACTGGTGAATCCGGTATGGGTAAGTCTGAAACTGCATTGGAATTAATCCGTCAGGGTAATGTACTGATATCTGATGACAGAGTAGATGTTCAGCATATTCATAACAGTGTCATTGGACATGCACCGGATATTATCAAGGGATTACTGGAAATCAGAGGCATCGGTATTATCGATGTGGAAAAGATGTTTGGGGCTATGGCTTTAGCAGATAGGGCGGAAGTATCACTTGTTATCAAGCTTGTGCCGTTTGAACCGGATGCGGAATATAACCGTATTGGGGATGAAACATTTCGATATACAAGAATTCAGGATGTATTGGTACCGACAATTAATCTTCCAGTCAGTGCAGGCCGTAATACATCAACATTAGTAGAGTCTGCCGTAACGAATTTCCGTCTTCAGCAGGCCGGATTCAATTCATCTGATGAAATCAGAAAAAGATTTCTGGAACATACAGGTCAGTTAAAAGGAGGCAGTCAATGAGATTTTTCCCTGATCCTTCAACGATAGTAATAGTAGGCGGTGTTTATATCCGCTGGTATGCGGTAACGTTAGTTCTGGGTTTCATTCTCGGCTATCTCTTTTCCAGCAGAATCATGAAGAGCCATGGTTATGGACAGGCAACTACAGATGATCTTCTGATTATCATGATTGTCTGTACATTAATTGGTGGAAGAATCGGCTGGGTACTGGAAAACCTGCATGAATATATGCTGTATGTACCGGGTGTATTCCGGATTACAGATGGCGGATCAGAAGTCATTACAGCAGTATTAGCCAATGCGTTAGGTATCTGTCTATATACAAGAAGACGAAAGATGTCCTTCAGAAGAACTATGGACAGTGCTTCACCAGGCTGCTTTATTGCGATCATTGTTGCCAGAATCGGCAGATGTCTTGCCTATTCCCCTTTATGGTTAACAATAGGCATTGATATCATCGGTTTCATAGTTGTCTGGTATGGCATCAGGCCATACAGACCAGGCAGAATGAGAGGTGATACTTCAGCTGTCACGTTGATGTGGCTGGGTATATCCCGTTTATCCGCGTGTGTATTCGGATTGGATCCATTTGCGGAAAACTGCATTCCTTACTGCATCATTGCAGAAGTATTAGGTATTGTGATGTATGTCTATGATCATAAGTATCCTAAGATCAAACCATTATTACTGTTTGACTTTGACGGTACAATCATGGACTCTGAAAAGATGATAACCGGATGTTATGCATATCTGTTTCAGAAGCACAGAAGTCTTGATGACTTTACGCCAGAACTTCAGAAAGAAGTATTCGGAGCGGATCTGGAAGAAGAACTTGCCAGGCTATTCCCGGATGAAGATACTGCAGATATGGTCAAGGAATTTCGTGAATTCCAGAAATCACTCCCAGGCAGACACCTGGTACAGTTAATGCCGCATGTTAAGGAAACTCTGGATGAATTAAAGAAACGCGGTTATGAGATGGGTATTGTCACAAGCAGATTATCAGAATCCTGTGAGATGTGGTTAAAGGATCTTGAAATAGAAGACTATTTCAATGCGGTTATCGGTAATGAGAATTACCGTCATGCAAAGCCAGCCAAAGACTGTATTATCCGTGCTTGTGAAATCATGGGGCATGGTCATGATGCAGTCGTCTACACTGGTGATAATCCGCATGATGTAGAGACTGGTATCAACGCGGGTGTCTATACCGTTGGATTTGTCTCAGACTGGGATAAGAAAGAGGCAATTGAGAACAGTAAGCCGAATGTGATGATCTTTGAATTTTCAGAGTTAATCAAGGTCCTGAATGTAGATCATGCATGGACATATGAACAGAGTTAAGCAGGCAGATGTTTGACATCTGCTTTTCTGCATTACAATAGTAAACAAAGGGAGGTTTATGATGGATAAAAGAAACAAGCGGGTTATTTTAGTCAGCGGTATGTCAGGCGCTGGCAAAAGTACAGCTACAAGAGCTCTGGAAGATCTGGGCTATCATGTCATTGATAATTTCCCTGTACAGTTAGTATCTCTTTTAGTAGATATGATTGAAACTTCCGTGGATCCACGCTACAGCTATCTTGCATTATCCACTTCCGCAAGGGACTTTCCTGAGTTTTTAAGAGGAATCAGAGGACAGAATATTACCGTAGAGGTATTGTTCCTGGATGCGGCAGATTCTGTTTTGTTACATCGTTATAAGAGTACCAGAAGAGCACATCCGCTTTTACTGTCTAATACATGCAATACCTTAGATGAAGCTATTGCGGTAGAAAGACGGATGTTTTCCGAGAGTATGGACAGTTCTTTTGTGACAATTGATACTTCCTTTCTCAGTGAACATGAATTCAGAAAGAAGATAGAACAGTACTTCGCGAAAGATCAGGTACCTGCTTTCTCTATTTCCTTTGAATCCTTTGGATACAAGTATGGTGTACCTATGGATGCGGATCTGATGGTAGATGTCAGATTCTTACCGAATCCATTCTGGGTTGTTTCCTTAAGACCATATAATGGCAATGACAAGAATGTATATGACTATGTCATGAATAAACCTGAGACAAAGGAATTTCTGGAGAAACTAACTTCTTTCATGGATTATGCTTTTGAAAAGTATGCGGATGAAGGCAAGAATCATTTTACTGTAGCAATCGGATGCACAGGCGGTCAGCACCGCAGTGTCGCAATAACGAACTGGCTGTATGATCATTACCGTACAAAGTACAACTGTTACAAGCAGCATCGTGAAGAGAAGGAGTGGCTGCGAAATGAGGAAAAGTAAGAATGTAGTCGTCATTGGCGGCGGTCATGGTCAGTCACAGATATGCCGTGGCATCAAGAATATAGAAGATATTGATATCAGTGCGATTGTCACAGTTGCGGATGATGGCGGTTCTACCGGAAGATTAAGAAGACAGTTTCATATTCCAGCTATGGGCGATATCCGTAATGTCATGATTGCCCTGGCAGGCAATGAGTCCTTAATGACGGATTTGATGAATTACCGCTTTGAAGATGAAGATGGCAGTGAACAGGATATTGCCGGTCATAATCTTGGTAATCTGATCTTAACAGCTATGACAGATGAATGCGGTTCTTTTATGGAAGCTATCCAGAGAGTACAGAAAGTATTGAATGAAAGAGGAAGAATTATTCCTTCTACAACTCAGGTTATTTCTTTATATGCATTGATGGAAGACGATGTTGTCGTTAAAGGCGAGGCAAATATACCGGATCGCAATAATCATATCCGCAAGGTTTTCTATATTGAGCCTGTTAAGGCTACGGAAGAAGCTGTACAGGCTGTATTAGATGCGGACCTGATTATCTATGGAATCGGATCTGTTTATACATCCATACTTCCAAATGTCATTATTGATGATATGAAGAAAGCTTTACAGGAAAGTCATGGTGAGAAAGTATATTTCTGTAATGCCATGACCCAGCCTGGAGAAACAGATGGCTATTGCATGGAAGATCATGTACAGGCTTTGTTAGATCATGGTGCTCCTGTAGATAAAGTAGTTATGGCATCTGACAAGGTACCTGATTTAACCTTAGACAGATATGAGATGCAGGGCAGTGCACCGGTTATGATCCGTGATTCCATTCATCCTTATGAAATCAGAAAAGAAAGTCTGCTTACATTTGAAAATGATCTGATCCGTCATGATGCCTATAAGATAGAACTGGCTGTTAGAAGCCTGCTGGAGGAACTCTAGTGTCTTTTTCATCTGAAGTAAAACAGGAAGTGGCAAAGAAGGTTATGGAAGGTAATGATGCCAGGGCAGAACTATCTGCTTTGATTCAGATGACTTCCTCACTTTCCTTTTCCAACAGAGGAATTACGATCTTGGTGACAATTGAAAATGCGTCTGTCGCAAGAACGATATTCCGGTTGGTTAAGGAAAGATATGGCTGTGAGATGAGCCTGTTTGTAAAGAAAAAGATGAATTTAAGAAAGAACCGGATATATGGTATCCGGATCCTTTCTAATGCCCAGGAAATATTAACGGATTTAGGTATCTACAGTTCAAGAGGCTTATTAGAGAAGCCTTTGAAGAAGATTATAGAAACAGATAATAATGCAAGAGCATATCTGGCTGGGGCGTTCATGGCTTCCGGTTCTGTCAATCCGCCAGAGAAAACAAGCTATCATTTAGAGATAACAGCAGTTTCAAAAGAACAGGCATACTTTCTGATTGATTTAATGGCAAGGTTTCAGATCAGGGCAAGAACCATTGAAAGACGTGGAAAAGATATTATATATGTCAAGGCAGCTGAGAAGATCGCAGATTTCTTAAGAATCATAGAGGCGGATAATGCGGTCATGGAGTTTGAAAATATCCGTATATCCAGAGATTTCACTAACAGCATTACCCGTCTGAATAATATAGATGTGGCGAATGAAATGAAGGTACAGTCTGCTGCCGCAAAGCAGTTAAAGGATATTAAACTGATTGAAAAAGATCATAAGTATGAATATCTGGATCAGAAGTTAAAGGATGTTGTGGAATTAAGAAAAGAGAATCCGGACTGTTCCTTAAATGAATTATGTACATTATATGAGAATAAGACAGGACAGTCTGTATCCAAGAGCGGTATGAAACACAGGTTTGTCAAGCTGCATGATATAGCAGTACGTGGCTATGAAAAAGAATAGATGGATGATTGTATGTACAGTATATGTATTGGTAATTGTATTGTTATGTGTGAAGTGGCCTGACTGGTCAATATTGTTTATTGTTTTAGGTATCATGGGAATCATAGGGTATCTCAGGACAAGAAAGATCGTCAGAGATATGGATCATATCGATAAGGATGTATAATAAATACAGCGTAATACGGGGAGATTAGGATGATTGCTAAAGCGTCAGAAGAAATGAGGGATGAGATCAGGGATCTTTTTAAAGTATCTTTTCCTAAGGAAGATCCACGGTATCTGAATTTCTTTATGAAGACATATTTTAAGCCTGGAAACTGTTATGTAGTGATTCAGGAAGGAAAGATCATTGCGACAATGATCAGAGACAGGCATGTGATGATGTTTAATGGCAGAGCCATGCAGGTAAGTATGTTATTGGGAGTAGCTACCCATCCGCAATACCGTCATCATGGCTATATGCATGATCTGATGAATATAGTTTTAGATGCCTGTGAACATTCTGAATTACTGACATTAATACAGACAGAAACGCCTGCCATGTATGAACAGTTTGGCTTTGAAACAATTTATAATCGCAGTATCTATACAATTTCCCGCAATGATGTCAGACGTATCACCAACTTCGGTATGTCATATGAACCAGCTCCTATAGATCTGATGAAGGTATACAGTGCCTTTATCCGTAAGTTCAATGGATTCTATGCAAGAGATTTAAAAGATTTTGTGAATTATAAAAAAGAAGTCAAAGCATTAAGTGGGAAGATTGTAGCTTTCTATAATGGCCGCAATCAGATCCAGGGATATGCAGTCATGATACCCCAGGGCAGAGAATTACGGGTAGAAGAACTTGTCTATCTCGATTCTGTATCTTTGATGAAGCTATGCAATGCGGCCTTACAGGAAAGAAAGATCGTCAATCTGTATGTTTCTGAAGCAGAAGACTTATCACTGGTTTTCCCTCATGCCCAGAAGCGCACATATGGATCAACTATGGTAAGACTGAATGATGCAGGTCTCTTTACAAAAGTATTCAACCGCAGAGTAACCAATGTCCAGCAGGCATTTGCCTTATCCACAAAACCATTAAATCTGAATGAGTTTGACTAACGGCGCGATAAAGCTCCGTTTTTGATTAAAATCCAATGTTTCACAATTGACGCACAACTTTTATGATCTTATAATTTCAGTGCAACATAAGGAGGTCTTTAAAAGACAATATGACAGATGTAAGAGTTGCTATTAATGGATTTGGCCGTATTGGTCGTCTTGCATTCAGACAGATGTTCGTTTCTGAGGGATACGAAGTCGTTGCTATCAACGATCTGACAACACCTCATATGCTTGCTTATCTTCTGAAGCATGACACAACACATGGCAAGTGGGATCATGAAATCTCTTCTGATGATGAGAAGGGAACAATCACAGTTGACGGCAAGGAAATCAGAATCTACGCTGAAAAGGATGCCAAGAACTGCCCATGGGGAGAATTGAACGTTGATGTAGTTCTCGAGTGCACAGGTTTCTACACATCCAAGGCTAAGGCACAGGCTCATATCGATGCTGGTGCCAAGAAGGTTGTTATTTCCGCTCCAGCTGGAAATGACCTGCCAACAATTGTTTACTCTGTAAACGAAAAGACACTGAAGGATGGCGATCAGATTATCTCTGCAGCATCCTGCACAACTAACTGCCTGGCACCTATGGCTAAGACACTGAACGACACATTCCCTATCGTTTCCGGTATCATGTGCACAGTTCATGCTTACACAGGTGATCAGATGATTCTTGATGGTCCACAGAGAAAGGGCAACCTGAGAAGATCCAGAGCTGGTGCTCAGAACATCGTTCCAGCTTCTTCAGGTGCTGCTAAGGCTATCGGTCTTGTTCTGCCTGAACTGAATGGCAAGCTGATCGGTGCTGCACAGAGAGTCCCAGTTCCAACAGGATCTACAACTCTGCTGTTCTCTGTTGTCAAGGGCAAGGATGTTACAGTTGAAAAGATCAATGAAGCTATGAAGGCTGCTGCATCTGATTCCTTCGCATACAATGATGAGGACATTGTTTCTTCTGATATCATCAATGAAACACATGGTTCTATCTTTGATGCAACACAGACAATGGTTAACAAGATTGACGATGACACATATGAAGTACAGACAGTTTCCTGGTATGATAATGAAAACTCCTATACTTCTCAGATGGTTCGTACAATCAAGTACTTCGCTGAAAACGTTAAGTAATTTGTCTGTAAAAGACCTTTAAGAGGGAGAGCATTAAGCTTTCCCTCTTTTGTGTTGTTTTCATGAAAAGTAACCTTGTCACAAAGCTTTATTACTCTTAAAATAGTAACAGCGGGAGGAATTCCATGACGAATCGACTGCCAGAAAAATTAACTCAGTTAAGAAAGCATTATCAGTATGCGCAGGGTGATGTAGCAACCAGACTTGGCATACCGGTTACCGAATACATGAAATGGGAAAATGGAAACTCTATCTGTACAGCTGCACAGTTAAAACAGCTGGCAGATCTGTACCATATTTCTGTAGATAGTCTTGTGGATAATTTAAAGGATATTACTTTTGATAATAGTCTGAATGACAGCGTTCAGATTCCATTCAGTGATATTTCCATGACCCAGCAGATAGATCCGGCGGATAATATGATGCCGGTAGATGGTGTATTGCCGCCAAGAAACGAAGATGGCGATACAGTCAGAATGGATACAGATTCTCTTGGGAATACCAGGGTTGTAGGAGATCAGGATCTCGATCAGGGTGAAACGCAGATTGTAGAACCTCAGAAAGAATCCTACGAAGAAGAAAAGAGAGCCAGACGTAATCCTGATGATAACCGTAAGAAGGATGCTGGTAAAAAGAAGAAAAAGAAACAGTCCGCAATCATTATCGGAGCTGTTGCGGCAGTCGTTGTTGTTCTTGCTTTGATTATTGTATTAATGAGAGGCTGTGGAACAACAGTAACCCCGGGTGACAGTAACAGACTGGCAGTGGGCAGCACATATACTTTATATGTCAATAAGAGTGGTTCCTATAAGGAATATGGCAAGTTCTCTTCATCCGCATCATTTGATAATGCGGTGCAGGTAAGTGCATTTGATGGCCATGCGGCTGCGTTATTAAGAAATGGCAAGGCTGTGGATTCTTCCAACAGTAAGACCGTAAACGGTTGGGAAGATGTGACATATATTGCGGCAGGTAAGAAACATACCGCTGCTGTTACAGGTGATGGCAAGGTCAAGTGTACTGGCAGTGACAAGGGATGTGATGTCTCTGACTGGTCTAATATTGAAAAGGTATATGCTGGTGATGATATTACCATTGGTCTTACCAATGATGGTACATTAAGAACTGCCGGCGGCAACGCCAACCCGGTCAGTGGTATGGACAATGTCGCAGATGTTTCTATCAATGACAGTATGATTGCTGTATTAAAGAAAGATGGTACGGTTGATACATACGTTATTGGCAGCGGCACAAAGTTATCTACCAGTGACTGGAGTGATATTACCGCAATTGCTGCAGGTGATACAGTCATAGCCGGCCTTAAGAAAGATGGTACAGTAGAATGCAGTGCCAGTGATGATTCCATCAGTGATGCAGTATCACAATGGAAGAGAATGAAATATATTGCGGCTAATGGCAATACAGTTGTTGGCTTTGATTCTTCCGATAATATGTATGGTGCTGGTGATAACAATGATGGTCAGTATACAAATACGGATTCCTCTACACCTGAACCTACAGCTTCAGCCTCTGCTTCCGCAGATAAGCTTGATAAGCCTAAGAATATTCAGGTTAGTGAAACAACCGCTAATATTGTTATTAAATGGGATAAGGTAAAGAATGCGGATTCCTATAAGGTAAATATTTCTGGTATTGGTGATCAGCCTGCCACAAATACGAACCAGGTAAGTATTGCGGCTACCCAGTTAACCGATGGTCAGGAGTATACGATTACGGTTACTGCTATTCCTAAGGATACGGATAAGTACAGTGAAAGCAGTGCATCTTATAAATATACGTATAAGGCCAAGACAGTACAGTTAGGTACACCTGGTGATATTACATCTCATCAATCCAGTGATGGCTGGTCTATCAACTGGAGTGCTGTAGATCATGCGGATTATTATACGATTTCATTCAATGGCGGTGCTGAGATGCAGGTGAACTCTACAACATACTCTGTATCTTCTGATGATCTGAATCCTGGTACATACACAGTCGCTGTAAAGGCATATTCTGCTACACCTACCTATACAGAAAGTGAGGCAGGTACTGCTCAGGTGAATCTGACATATGCGGATAAGGCATATACAGTATTGTTCAAGGATTCTTCCGGTAATGTTGTATTTACAGCATCTAACGTACAGTTAACACCTGGACAGAGTTACAGTGCCGGTGCTATCTCACAGAAATCTGGCGGCAGTTCTACCGCAATCAGTAATCATACAATCAGTTCACAGGAAGATATCACACCATCACCTGGTTCATCTTCTGTAGATGTACTGGTTGATAATTAACAGAAAGGAAAGCTATGGATAAAGTCTGGTATTACATGAAACAGGATAAATCAAAGTATGGTCCGTATTCTGATGCAGAACTGGCTGCTTTGATTAAACAGGAGATTCTGACAGCGGATGATTATATCTGGATGCCTGACATGTCCGGATGGCTGAAGGTAGGCAATTCTATCTATTCTGTTTATATGCCTGCGAGTGAAGAAGATGATGCACCTGTAGAAACATTACAGATGAATATCATTGATGAAGATAAGTGAGAACCTGTTTTAAAACAGGTTCTTTTTTGGAGATGCACTATGAAAATACAGGAAGTAATTGATGGTTTAAAGAAATACCATGGTCAGACATGGAATGGGATACAGATCACTGAAGAGAACACAAGAGACAGGATCTTATACGGTAATGCTGATCAGGAATGTACAGGTATTGTGACAACATGTTTTGCCAGTGTGGATGTGATTGAAGTAGCACATAAGCGTAACTGTAATCTGATCATCTGTCATGAGGCTTTATTCTGGAATCATGGTGATCATACTGATTGGTTACAGGATAATTCAGTATTCCAGGCAAAGAAGGCATTATTGGATTCCTATAACATATGTGTGTGGAGAGATCATGATCATATTCATGCCGGTATTCCTGTAGATGGAAAATATGTGGACGGTATCTTCTATGGCTTTGCCGAAGAACTGGGTTGGACAGAGTATATTGCAGGTGATACAAGAGATCCCCGTACATTTGAGATACCATCTGTAACTGCATATGATCTTGCTGAAGAATTAGTTCATAAACTTCATTTACATGGCACAAGGATTATCGGTGATCCTGATACTGCAGTCCATAGAGTACGTGTACCAATGCATATTATGGGTGATCAGGATAATATGTATATTGAAACAACCGAGAAAGAACATATCGATGCCTTGTTAACGATGGAATTAACAGATTATACGGTACAGGAATATATCCGTGACAGTGCCATGTTAAAGAAACCGAAAGCTATTATTGCGATAGGTCATTTCAACATCGAAGAACCAGGCATGAAGTATATGTGTACATGGTTACCAGAGATCACAGGAAATATACCCGTCTGTTTTGTACAGTCAGGAGATGCCTATCAGTATGTTACAGGAGAATAATTCATCTGTTTCAGGTGTTTTTGTATTATACTGTTTGAGAAAACTGAAGAAGGGAAATAGTAGTATCTGTATGTATACAGATAGAGAAAGACATGTAAGGTGAAAGTGTCTTCTGTATATAAGATATGAATGCATCCTGGAGGGTCTGGTAATAAAGAACGTGAATCTGCGTTAAGGAATTGAGTAAAAAGAAAAGTGGGACCACGCTGAGGCGTCTTTTTGCATGGCCCTTTTTTAATTCTTACAAGGAGGAAAATATGATTAAGCTTTATAACACAAAGGATCTGAAGGTAGAGGAATTCAGGCCTGTTCATGAAGGACATGTAGATATGTATGTATGCGGACCTACTGTCTATAACTATGCACATATTGGTAATGCAAGACCAATGGTAGTCTTTGATGTCTTAAAGAGATTGTTTGAGGCAGAAGGATATACAGTTAAGTATGTTTCTAACTTTACCGATGTAGATGACAAGATCATTAATAAGGCAATTGCCGAAAATACAACTGAAGCAGTCATTGCCCAGAGATACATCGATGCCTATCAGGAATTAAGAAGAAAACTGAATACGGAATTACCGGATATTACCCCAAGAGTTACTGAGACAATGGATGGCATTATCGCTTTTATCAAGGAACTTGTGGATAATGGCAGTGCATATGTATCTGAGAATGGAGATGTGTATTTCTCTGTAGATGCGGATCACAAGTATGGTGAAATCAGTCATAACAAGTTAGATGATCTGGAAGCTGGGGCCCGTATTGATGTCAATGAAGGCAAGAAGAATCCATATGACTTTGCCTTATGGAAGAAGACAGATAAAGGCATTCAGTGGGATTCCCCATGGGGTAAGGGAAGACCGGGATGGCATACAGAATGTGTTGTCATGATCAATCAGAACTTAGGTGAAATGATCGATATTCATGGCGGTGGTATGGATCTGAAGTTCCCGCATCATGAAAATGAAGCAGCCCAGCAGGAATGCACACATCATAACTGCCTGGCTAACTATTGGATTCATAATGCCATGATCAATATTGATGGTCAGAAGATGTCCAAGTCACTTGGCAATACATTATGGGCAAGTGATGTCATTGATAAGTTAGGCCTGAATTTAACAAGATGGTTAATGAGTTCCGTGCATTACAGAAAGGAACTGAATTTCTCTGATGAAACAGTAGAAACAGCCAGAAAGGAATTGGATAAGGTATTAAAGCCAATTCATCAGCTGGATGTTAAGGCAGCCATGCAGGATGTTACATTAAGTGATGCTTATGATCAAAAGATGTTCCGGGATTTTCTGGATCAATTGGATGATGATATGAATACACCGAATGCTTATACGGTAATCTTTGAATCCATCAAGAAACTGAACCAGATCATGCGTACAAGAGATATTGACTATGATCAGGCTGCTGAAGTACGCAATGCGGTGGAAAAGATGCTGGATGTGTTAGGACTCATTGTGGAAAAGCCTGAAGTAACAGAGGAAGACAGGAAGACTTATGCACAATGGAATCAGGCCAAGAAGGATAAGGATTGGGATACAGCTGATAAGTGCCGTGAAGCATTGAGTGCCAGAGGATTACTGTAATGGATGTACAGCAGTATTCAGGCAGAACACTGGCTTTCCTGGGAGATGCCGTATGGTCTTTGATTGTCAGAAAGTATCTGATTGAAACAGGTGATACGAAGGGTAAGGTGTTGCAGAAAGATGCCATAGCCTATGTTTCGGCAAAGGCACAGGCTTCTTTCTATGATGCTTTGCATAATGAAAACTTCTTTACAGAAGAAGAGGAAGAACTGTACCGCAGAGGAAGAAATTCTCATTCTGGTGCAGTGCCGAGAAATACAGATGTACAGACATACCGTATGTCTACAGGTTTTGAAGCTGTATTAGGTGGCCTGGATTTAGAGAATAAACAGGATCGTATACAAGAGATATTCCAGGCAGTTATTAAAATAAAGGAACAAGGTTAATATGATTATCTATGGTAAAAACATGGTAAAGCAGATGCTTATGGATCATAAGCAGGTCAATATGATTTATCTTGCGGTAAGAGAAAAAGAGATAGAATCTATGGCACAACGCTATCATGTTCGTACAAAGTCTACTGACAAGAGGTATCTCACAAAGATAACCGGTACTGAGAAGCATCAGGGTATTGCGGCAGAAGTACCGGATTATAAAACATATTCTTTGGAAGATCTGATGAATCATGTACCAAAAGGAAAACATGGTCTGATTATTCTTCTGGATGAACTGGAAGATCCGCATAATTTAGGTGCTATCTTACGTACCGCAGATGCGGCAGGTGCTGATGGTATTATCTATAAGAAGAATCATTCTGTTTCTTTAAATTCGACTGTAGCGAAAGTATCCGCTGGCGCTATTGATACAGTGATGTGTTGTGAAGTGACAAATCTTTCCAGAGCTATCGAAACATTACAGAAAAACGGCTGGTGGACAGTCGGCACAGATATGAATGGTCAGGACTACAGAAGTCTGGACTATGATTTTAACTGTGTATTAGTTATCGGTAATGAAGGTAAAGGCATGTCACGTTTAATCGGAGAAAAATGTGACTATACGGTATCTTTACCGATGGCTGGAAAAATAGAATCATTGAATGCGTCTGTATCCGCTGGCATTATGATGTATGCCATCTATGATAAGCGTAATCCACTGAAGTGACAGTTTCCCACAGTGGAGAGACTGATAAACAGGTACGTGAATGGAACATTGTTCCTACTGACGCATAAGTATTCGTATCCCATAATAGGGTTATGAATTGTTACGACGCAAATCCTTATGAACTGATCTATTACTACAGATGCGGATGTGAGTGGGCCATGGAGTGGCTGGTCATCATGTACCGGAATCTGATGCATAGAATCGTGACAGAGATATGCCATGCAAGACCTGAATTGCAGGAAAGTCATGATGATATGTATGTAGAGGCTATGATGGGACTTTACGATGCCATCAGGACGTATCGTGATGACACCAGTGCTTCTTTCTATACGTTTCTTGTGTTAGTCGCAAAACGTTCGATCATGAACAGTATCCGTCAGTATATGCTGAATGATAACTTTCAGGCAGACAGCTGCCTTATCAGTCTTGACATGCCGGTTGGAAGAAACGCTGTTTTGCATGATGTTGTCTATAGTGAGAATTCTCTTTCTAATCCTCTGTACTGCATGGAGTTAGAGAATTTCATGCATGATCTGGATCGTACAGCTTCCTGTATGAATGACAGAGAGAAACAGGTTCTCTACCGCTGGATGCAGGGTGATAAGTATAAGGACGCTGCCCGCAAGCTTGGATGCAGTGAGAAGGCATATGACGGATATATGCAGAGAGTGCGTAAAAAGGTGCTCAGAACATTGTTCGATAATGGCTATAAACCGTTGAAATCATGTCGAAAAGCCGCGTTGCACTGAATGTTTTTGTGTGTTAGAGTATATAGGCGTTTAAGGAGTTTTTCGTCATGGCAAAAGATGATAAGGTCATCCTGGCATGTGAGGTATGCCTGTCGCGCAACTATACGACACATAAATCGAAGAAGAACAAAAGCACGAGACTGGAGTTAAGAAAGTACTGTCCGCATTGTGGAAAAGTAACACTCCATAAAGAAACGAAATGATGAGGTTGACGTATGGCAGAAGATAAGAAAAAAGCTGATACAAAGCAGAAACATAAGAAAGAAAAGCAGCCAAAGGATCACTGGTTCTCATTCAGTGGTATCCATAAGGAAGCAAAGCGTGTCAGATGGCCGCATTTAAAGAGTGATGGTCCTAATAATCCGGGCATTCTGCAGAATTCCGGTGAAGTTATTCTGTTCACTGCTTTCTTCATGGTATTCTTTGTACTGTGCAGTCTGTTGATTACATACTTATTAAAACTGATCGGAATAGGAGCTTGATATGGCAGAAGATAAAGATTTAACAAAGGAAGAAAAGATCAAGGAAGTTACAGACGACGAGCATCATAAGAGATGGTATGTTGTCAACACTTATTCCGGACATGAAAACAAGGTTAAGGAAAACCTTGAAAAACGTGTAGAAACAATGGGTATTCAGGATTCTCTGTTCCGTATTGTTGTCGCAGAAGAACCTGAAATTGAAATCAAGAATGGCAAGAAAGTAGAGAAGATGCATAATCTTTTCCCGGGCTATGTCTTTGTTGAGATGAAGATGACAGATGAAGCATGGTATGTCGTCAGAAATACACCAGGTGTTACCGGATTTATCGGTTCATCAGGCGGCGGCGCAAAGCCATTCCCTGTTTCCCAGGATGAGATGGAATCTATTCTGAGAAGAATGGGACAGTCTGACAAGAAGGTGTCCGTTGACTTCCAGGTAGGAGACAAGGTCAAGATCCTGAGTGGTCCGTTCTCCGGTATGGAAGGTACAATCAATACAATGAATGATCAGACCCAGACTGCTAATGTATTAACAATGCTGTTTGGCAGAGAAACACCAACAGATATCAATTATAACGATCTGCAGAGGGCAGATGACTGAGGTACTATGACAGAATCCGCATCTATTATTACGAATTATATTATTGTGGCAGTGATCTGGTATGTACTGCAGGTGATCGGTCACCGCAGTGTATTTGCCAAGGCTGGCGTTTCCAGGGCAAAGGCATTCATTCCTGTTTTAAGGGAAGTAGAGATGTTCAAGTTATCCTGGAATGACAAGAAGGCAGGCCTTGTATGGCTTGTATGTGCGATTGTAGGAATCTCAGGAATATTAATTGGTTCTTATGCAAATGTACAGATTCTTGGCTGGATTGGCTTGGTTGCCATCATCGCAGCATTAGTCTTGATGATCCGCAGAGATTCTCATGAATCCAAAGCCTTCAGAAGAGGCGGTGGTATGACAGCCGCATTGATCTTTGTCAATCCGATTGCGAATATTGTTATTGGCAAAAGCACAAGTGAATATCAGGGCGCAAAGTAAGACAGTTCTTTAAGAATTGTCTTTTTCTAAAAAGGAGAAGAATATGATCAGACATGTGATTTTATGGCAGTTAAAAGATGAACTGACAGATGAAGAAAAAGAGAACTTAAAGCAGAAGATCAAAGAGAGTCTGGAAGGATTGCAGGGAAAGATTGACGGTCTTTTATATGTAAAGGTAGTTGTTGATGGTTTATCTTCCTCTAATGCGGATGTGTATCTGGACTCTGCGGCAACAGATGAAAAGGCTTTGGATGTATATCAGAACTATCCGGAACATGTAGATATCAAGAAAAATCTGATCGCACCTAACGCAAAGACACGCATATGCATGGATTTTAAAGAAGATTAAGCAAATTTGTGTTGAAAAAAGGCTTCAATGCTTTTAATATTAATAGGCACGTAATTTTTAACGTGTCTTCATGCGTGGGAGGATGATATCCGTTGAACCACTGCATGCGGGTTTCTAAATACAGGAGGAAAGCCACATGGCAAAGAAGATTACAAAAGTTTCAAAGCTTCAGTTCCCTGCTGGCGGTGCTAAACCAGGACCAGCTTTAGCCGCAGCAGGCATTAACATGCCGCAGTTCTGCACTGCTTTCAATGACCAGACAAAGGACAGAAAGGGCGACATCGTTCCAGTTATTATTACAGCTTATGAAGACAAGAGTTTTGATTTCGTTCTGAAGACAACTCCGGCTGCAGTTCTGTTAAAGAAGGCTGCTGGTATTCAGAAGGCTTCTGGTACACCTAACACAGTTAAGGCTGGTAAGGTTACCAAGGCACAGATCAAGGAAATTGCCGAATATAAGATGCCTGATCTGAATGCGCTTGATGTTGAAGCAGCTATGAAGATTATCGAAGGCACAGCCCGCAACATGGGCATTGAAGTGGAGGGTGAGTAAGCATGGCAGGAAAGAAGTACAAGGCAGCGCTCGCTCAGGTTGACCGCTCCAAGACATATGACTACAAGGAAGCTCTTGCATTAGCTAAGAAGCTTGCTAACACAAACTTTGATTCATCTGTAGAAGTATCTTTCAGTCTGAATGTAGATCCACGTCAGGCTGATCAGAACATCAGAGGTGCTATGGTTCTGCCTAATGGAACAGGTAAGACTCAGAAGGTTCTGGTTATCGCAGATGGTCCTAAGGCTGAGGAAGCTAAGGCAGCTGGTGCTGATTATGTCGGTGCTGATGAGATGATTGATCAGATCAAGGGCGGCTGGTTCGACTTTGATATCATCGTCGCTACACCTAACATGATGGGTAAGCTTGGCCGTTTAGGCAGAGTATTAGGCCCTAAGGGATTAATGCCAAACCCTAAGACAGGCACAGTTACTATGGAAATAGCTAACGCTGTTAATGAGATCAAGAAAGGTAAGATCGAATACAGAGTTGATAAGGATGGAAACATCAATGCTCTGATTGGTAAAGTATCCTTTACTGAAGAACAGCTTGCACAGAACTTCAAGGCACTGTATGACCAGCTTGCGAAGGTGAGACCTAACTCTGTTAAGGGCGCTTTCACGAAGTCTGTAACAGTTTCTACAACAATGGGACCTGGCATCAAGGTTACTGTTGCTTAAGTTTTGTAAAAATGATCCTGTATGAATAGACATACAGGATTTTTTATTTGGAGAGAATATATGTTAAATGAAGAAAGATTAAATCGTGTTCTTGCCCGTATGGACGAAGATCAGATGCTTATTACAGATCCGATATCTATCCTTTATCTGACTGGTAAGTATATAGAACCGGGAGAGAGATTCTATGGCTTGTTAATCAGTAAGAAACAGGAACCTGTATTGTTTATTAATGCTTTATTCAGAAGTGATGAGAATCTTGGCCTAAAGAAAGTTTATTATCAGGATACAGATGATATTTCAGCAGTATTAATGCAGTATATGGATCATGATGCTGTACTTGGTGTAGATAAGACGATGGCAGCACGTTTCCTGTTGCCTTTAATGCAGAGTCATGCGGCTGGTTCTTATACCAATGGTTCTATAGCAGTAGATAAGACAAGAGCAGTCAAAGATGAAATGGAAATAGCCTTAATGCGCAAGTCATCTGAAATCAATGACAAGGCTATGGCTGAATTTAAGAAACTTGTGAGAACTGGCATTACAGAGAAAGAAACTGCAGATCAAATGCTTGGTATCTATCAGAAGCTGGGTGCCGAAGCATATTCCTTTGAACCTATCGCTGCCTTTGGTGTAAATGCGGCAGACCCGCATCATATGCCGGATGATACAAAGCTTCAGGAAGGTGATGTTGTCTTATTTGATGTTGGCTGTAAGTATCATGGCTACTGTTCAGATATGACAAGAACATTCTTCTATAAGGCTGAACCAAATGAAGTACAGAAGAAGGTTTATAACCTTGTCAGAGATGCCAATGAAAGTGCTGAAGCATATGTAAAGCCTGGTGTCAGACTCTGTGATATTGACAGTAGTGCAAGAGATATCATTACATCAGGCGGCTATGGTAAAGACTTTACCCATCGTCTTGGTCATTTCATAGGGCTGCAGGATCATGAATATGGTGATGTATCACAGGCTTTTGATGATCTTACAGAAACAGGCAATATCTTCTCTATTGAACCAGGTATCTATAACCGTCAGGATATGGGATGCCGTATTGAAGATCTGATTCTTGTAACGGAAGACGGTCATGAGGTACTGAATCATTATCCGCATGATATTGAAATCATTGAATAAATAAATGATGCCGGGAGTATTCCCGGCATTCTTTGACAGTTATTCTTTGTAGTTTTTACTTTGTTTATCCAGATGTTTTCGTCAACTAACCCCGATCCGTAAAGGGTCGAGGCTTGCAGGACCTTGATTCCCTTTGCGGACAGCAGGTTTTGTA